>JAEUUD010000185.1 GCA_016787625.1 Cyclobacteriaceae bacterium | reverse complement strand
CTCCGGCAATCTTGAACTCCTTGCTGATGCCTCCAGAAAAAATCACCCGCATGCTTTCGCCCAACGGGTTATCCTCGCCAAAGTATTTAATCGACGCCGCCTCGCTGATGATGATGCTGTTGACATCTTTCAGCGCTGAAGCCGAGCCCCACTTGAGCGGGAAGGTAAACATGCTCAAAAACTCTGGGTCGGTGTAGCGAATGCGTTCATGAAAAACGTCAGCCTCGTGCTTGATCACCACTGCCCGATCTTCCACACGACACATGTTTTTCACCTGAGGGAAATCCTGTTTCAGCATTTCACCCATGGGTCGCGGCGACCGCCCGAACAGCTGCTCCTCACCGTCGCGATTGGCCGCAAAAGTGACCATAAAGACTTCGTTCTTGTTCTGATGAAACTGATCTGTACTGAATGTCCAGCGGGAAAAGCCGTAGGCAAATACACAGATGGCCACCGCGCATGACAATCCCACAATGTTGATGAATGAATTCACGGGGCTCTTCATCAAGCCGCGTACCGACACCTTGAAATAGTTGTTGAACATACTGAAGGAGGTCACGCGTCTGATCAATGTCATGTTGCGCATCAGCACAGGCCTGAGCAGCTTGAGCATTTCCCAGGTATAGATCCTTCTGGCCTTGCCCGGCGACAATCGTTCCGCATGGTCATGGAAAATTTCTTCCATGTCTCCTTCAATTTCTTCGAGATATTCCTTCTTAAGGAACAGCCGCAGGAATTTCAATGGCCAGCGTGGAGGTGTTGCTTTCATACGCATAGCTTTAAACCATTTTCATCACCGGAGCCAGCTTGGGTATAGCACTCCACAAACCAGCACGTATCTCCTTCATCTCGGAAAGAATGCGATGGGCATAGGGAGTCGCGCTGTAAATCCGTTTCCGCTTCCCTCCGCGCTTCTGTGTGGCATCACCCCAGACAGAAGTGAGAAAACCTTTCTCTTCCATCCTTTTCAGCGCAGATTGAATGGAACCAACACTCAGTGTTTCATCCAGCCGGCGCTCCAGTTCCCGCTTGATTTCAACACCATAGGCTTCGTGCTGCAAGGCTGCTACGGTGAGGAGGACCAATTCCTCAAACTCGCCAAGCTTCGTTTTTTTCATAAATGGAAGGGTTTCAGGTGTATTATTCGTAATTGCAGTATATATAGTTACACTTTTTCGTCGCAATTGCAGAGAAAATCAGCCAAAGTTTGAATGAGGCTCACTTGAGCGCCTCCAGTGGTACATTGCACGGATGAGCCAGGCATTCAGCATCAAGAAGATGAGTGTTCAATTTGTTGTCAAAGACATTGAGCAGTCCATTCAGTACTATACGACCGTTTTGGGATTCAGCCTTGAGTTCCGCTACGAGGACTTTTATGCGGGTGTGGTTCTCGGCGACTGCTCTATCCATCTGAAGACCGTCGATCCATCACCTGAAGAAAGGACGAGCAAAAGAGTAACAGAATCTCTTGACATCCTGATTTCCGTGGAAGGAATCGAAGCATTGTTTGAAACACTGTCAAGTCGATCTGTCTTATTCACGCAAGTGCTGCGAACCATGCCTTACGGCAAAGAATTCTACCTGGCAGATCCCGACGGATACATCATTGCTTTTGTGGAATCGTGAAACGCTCTGCGTTCTAGCGGCCGGGTGTCGTCTTCTTTTGGATCAGGCAGAAATAAATCGGATTGGCAAACCCCGCATGTTTTTTGTCAGGGTGATACGTCACATGACGATCGTAGGTGAATCCATGCACCCTGCCTGAGGCATGAGTGATCACATATTTACCTTCCGGCACATGGATCGTGTACCCTTTCCGGCTGGTAATGTTCACACTAATGGACTGGCCGTCAAATTTTGAAATCACCGTGCTATCTGTGATGATGATCTGGCCTTCAAGATCCTTGATGTCGGGGCCCATTTTAACAATACCAACATTGTAGGTCTGGCAGAAACTGCTATAGGCAACAAACAACCCGACGAATATCAGAGGCGCTTTCATAAGTCCGAATATCGTCTTTTTCAGTCATTTTGGATACATCAGAAACAACACACCAGGTTTACAGACCCATTTTACCCTTTAAGTGCATAAGCTGCCACTGCACGGTTACATGAGGGCATTCCCTCTTTTATTTAGTATTTTTAGAAAGAACCGCCTCCGGAAAAACAAAACAATTCAACCATGAAAAAGAAGATCCTCATCGTTGTCTCCATGTTGATGTTGACGGCGATGGCTTGTCTTGCCCAGCAAAGCAAGCCGAACATTCTTGTCATTTGGGGCGACGACATTGGTACGACCAATATCAGCGCTTACAGCGACGGGCTCATGGGGTACACTACCCCTAACATCGACCGGCTCGCCGACGAAGGTCTCCGTTTCCTGCATTACTATGGTGAACAAAGCTGCACTGCCGGGCGAGCGGCATTTCTCACGGGCCAGCATGGCATTCGTACCGGGCTTACCAAAGTGGGATACCCGGGCGCCCCGATGGGCATGAACCAGCTCGACCCATCCATCGGTGGGTTGCTCAAGAGCATGGGTTATACCACCGGCCAGTTTGGAAAAAACCACGTCGGTGACCGCAATGAGTCCCTTCCAACAGTCAACGGCTTTGATGAATTTTTTGGCAACCTCTATCACCTCAATGCAGAAGAAGAGCCAGAACTGCCTGACTATCCGAAAGACCCGGCCTTCAGAGCCAAATGGGGCCCTCGTGGCGTGCTGAAATGCAAAGCCACTGGTACCGATGATCCAACGGTGGATCCCCGCTTCGGCAAGGTTGGCAAGCAGACCATCGAGGATACCGGTCCACTCACGAAGAAACGCATGGAGACCATCGATGATGAAACGAGTGCTGCCGCCATTGATTTCATCAAGCGTCAGCATGCTGCCGGAAAGCCCTTCTTCTGCTGGTGGAACGGCACACGCATGCACCTGCGTACCCACGTCCGCGCCGAAAACCGCGGCAAGTATCAGTATGGTGACAGTGAGTACATCGATGGCATGATTGAACACGACATGACCGTGGGTACCCTCCTCAAGGTGCTCGACGATCTCGGCATTGCCAACAACACCATTGTGGTTTATTCTACTGACAACGGACCTCACATGAACACCTGGCCCGACGGTGCGATGACGTGGTTCCGCAGTGAAAAGAACACCAACTGGGAAGGAGCCTACCGCGTACCATGCCTGGTTCGGTGGCCCGGCCATATCGCCCCCAAAAGCGTCACCACTGAGCTCATGAGCCACAACGACTGGGTTCCTACCTTCAGCGCCATTGCCGGCGAACCAGATATCAAAGGCAAGTTGCTGAAAGGATATGCCGCCAACGGCCGCACATACAAAGTGCACCTCGACGGTTTTGATCAATCGAAGTTTCTGACGACGGTGTCGGGTACCGTGGGTAAAAACAACACCAAGAGTGCCCGCAATACATTCTTCTATACGGATGACGACGGTGAACTCGTGGGTATGCGCGTAGATCATTGGAAATTTAGTTTTGCCGAACAGCGCTCACCTGGCACCCTTGCCGTCTGGGGTGAGCCGTTTACCAAGTTACGCCTGGTCAAGTTTTACAACCTCATGCAGGATCCATTTGAGCGTGCCGACTTTACATCAAACACATATTGGGACTGGACCCTTGATCATGCACCTCAATTGTATTTAAGCATGGAGTATGTAGCCGGTTTCTCGGAGTCCTTCAAGGAGTTTCCGCCGCGTTCTTTCCCGCCGAGCTTCAATCCTTCCAACATCATCGAGGAAGAATTAAGATTACTCAAGGCAAAGCAAGCCCTGAGGCAGATGCTCCCAGGCAAGTACGAGGAAGCGAAGCCACAACCGCCCGCTGATACCAAGAAGAAAAAGAACTAACTGTTTTTCATTCTAAAAGGGTCTGACCGGATTTCCTGCCAGGCCCTTTCTTTTTATCATATCATGAATATCCAGGACAAGAAGCTTCTTTGTAGCCTTGCGATCGTGTTGACTCTGGCATCCTGCCAGCCCAGCCAAATTGCTCCGCCCATCGACCCGCTTCCCTCATGGAACGACGGTACCGTAAAAAAAGCCATAACGGACTATGTCATGCGCGTGACCGATACTACATCGACTGATTTTATCCCGGCAGCAGACCGCATCGCCACCTTCGACAACGACGGTACACTCTGGGCAGAACGGCCGTATGTGCAGGAGCTTTTTGTTTTCTACCAAGTGAAAAGCATGATCGCCAAAGATCCTTCGCTGGCAATGAAACAGCCCTTCAAGGCAGTCGTAGAGCATGACAAGGCTTTTCTTGAAAAAGGAGGCATGACATTGCTGCTTGAACTCCTGACAGCAACACACACAGGAATGACAGAAGATGAGCTTGAAGAAAACGCTAAGGCATTTTTCTCCAGCGCTGTTTATCCCGGGAAGAATGTCCCGGTAAAACAAGTGCGCTACCAACCGCAACTTGAGTTGCTCGACTACCTGCGGGACAATGGTTTCAAAGTGTATATCTGCACAGGTGGTACGGTAGAATTCGTACGATCCATTTCCATGGATTTTTATGGAGTCCCTTCCGAGCAGGTCATCGGCTCTTCATTCAAGTACGTTTTTGTCGACAGTACACGTTCGATTTACCGTGAACCGGCATTAAACCACTTCAATGACAAGTCAGCCAAGCCCGCTGCCATCCAACTGCTCATCGGAAAACATCCAGTGCTGGCCTGTGGCAATGAAGGTGGAAAGGGAGACATCGCCATGTTAGCTTTCAGCCAGGCAGGCAAATATCCTTCCCTTCAACTATTGGTCAATCACGACGACGACGTTCGGGAGTTTATGTATAGCGAAGACGATTCAGCATCTTTAAAGGCCGCTGCACAAAATAAGTGGCAGGTGATCAGTATGAAGAATGACTGGAAGCGGGTGTTTCCGGAGTAAGATCCTGCCTGGCTATTTCTTAGCCGGCTGGTAGTAGTGCGTCATCGCTCCGTTACCAAAGGTTTTTGTCTTCAC
>JAEUUD010000184.1 GCA_016787625.1 Cyclobacteriaceae bacterium | reverse complement strand
AGGATAAAAAGTCTTCCACTCTCCTGTTTTCTTGCCGTTGGCATAGTCGCCTTCTGATTGTAGGGTACCATCTTCGGCATAAAACCTCCAATGTCCTACGTAGCGCGGACCAGCCTTGGGACCTTCAGCAAATACCTTTCCGTTGGGATAGTACTCGGTGAAGCGGCCATGGTCTTCAGCATACTCTATCTCGCCGCGTTTGGTGCCGTCTTCAAAATAACTGATCCACAGGCCGTGACGTTTATTGGCCACATAGTCGCCCTGCTCTTTGAGCTTTCCGTTTTCGTAATATATCCTCCACACTCCTTCCCGATTTCTCCCGTTCACCATCCCTTCCATGCTCTTCTGACCGTTCTCGAAGAAATATTCCCAATTGCCATAGTTGGAGCTCTGTCGAAGTATGCCTCTCATCTTGAGGTTGCCGGTTTCGTAGTAGAATTCCCACACACCGGTGGTTTCGTTATTGACAAACTGGCCCTTTGATTCTATACCACCGTTGAGAAAGTAAGAGATGTAGCGTCCGTTAAGGACATTCTGAAAGGTGTCCTTGACCTGGTAGATTTCCTTGACGTTTTTCTTTGCCGCGTCGTGATAAGTAAACCGTGTAAAGCCCTGACCTTGGGTTATCCAGGGAACCAATCCCAACGCCACGCAAAAAATAATCCTCCTCACGGCAATCGGTTAAAGAATGTCAAATTTAATGATTTTAAAGGAATGACTTCAGGAGCGCTGGAGGGCCTTCTCCACGGCAGGCCTGCCCCACTCCGCTTTCTCCTGTTCTGACCACAATGCCGGGAAAAAGTGGATTTTCTGGAACCTTGGTGGCAGGTATTTCTGCCAGTTGGTGCCGCCGGTGGCCTTGATGTCTTCAGGATCCTTTTGCAGATATCGGGCGGCGGATTTCATGTGTGACAACGGCCAGTAGACATTGGCAAGAAGGTCATACTCGCGCATGCGGCTCACTACCTCCGGCTTACCAGCAAATCTGCTCTCGTATACGCGAAGGATATTCTTCGTCGAATGACGAGCGCCAAGCTCGAGGAATTCCTTCATGTATTTCTGCTCGAACTGCTGGAGGGTGAGCGTCTTTTTTCCTGTGGCTAGTTCAGTGGCGCCGCTACGCCAATACAATTTCTCCAAGTGATCCTTTACATCACGGCTAGTGTATGATGGTCGGCTGACTGGATCAACGAGGTTAATCATGTCGGTAGACTTGATTTCAATCATGCGGTACTGAGCTGATTGAAAACCGCTGGCCGGAAGCAGCGACATGCGAAACATGAGGAACTGTTCGCGCTCCATACCTTCCGACATAATGTCGAAGCTGCTGCAAAGGTTTTGGAAGTAACGGATCACCCTATCGAGGCGTGCGTTGAAGAATGTTTCGTCGAGATCGGTCTTGTCAACAATTTGATCCAGCTCCCACAGAACAAGGTTGAAATACAGTTCAGTGATCTGATGGTAGATAATGAACACCTTTTCATCAGGGAATTGGGTCTTTGGGTTCTGTAAACTCAGCAGGGTGTCGAGGTGTACATAGTCCCAGTACGTGAGGTAGTCGGCATGAAGGAGGCCATCGAGGTATGAGGCCATGTCCTGTCCCATCACAGCATACTTCTGACGGAGCTTGGTCAGCAAATCGTGGAGGTCCTTATCGGATGAACTATCCATTCTAATCATTAAATTTGAAGCAAATTAAACAAATTGTATGGCAACCGCCGCAAAGAAATCACTCAAGCAGGATGTTTACGAGCAGCCCGACTTTTATCAGATCGACAGCCTGCTTACCGAAGAGCATAAGCTGATCCGTTCGTCGATACGTGACTTTGTGAAGCGAGAGATAAGCCCTTACATCGAGGACTGGGCCCAGCGTGCGCACTTCCCTTACGAGATCGTAAAGAAGTTCGGCGAGATCGGCGCCTTCGGTCCCACCATCCCACAGGAGTACGGCGGCGGAGGACTGGACTACATCTCTTACGGCATTCTCATGCAGGAGATCGAGCGAGGTGATTCCGGCATGCGCTCGACAGCGTCTGTGCAAGGATCACTGGTGATGTATCCCATTTACAAGTTCGGTTCAGAAGCTCAACGAAAGAAATATCTTCCCAAGCTTGCTTCCGGCGAATGGCTTGGCTGCTTCGGATTGACCGAGCCTGACCATGGTTCCAACCCAGGCGGCATGGTCACCAACTTCAAAGACATGGGCGATCATTATCTACTCAATGGCGCCAAGATGTGGATCTCCAACTCACCGAAGGCCGACGTGGCCGTGGTGTGGGCAAAGAACGAGGCAGGCAGAATCCACGGACTTATTGTTGAGCGTGGCATGCCGGGCTTCTCCACCCCGGAGACACACGGCAAGTGGTCGCTGAGGGCCAGCGCTACTGGTGAGCTCGTGTTCGACAACGTGAAAGTTCCTAAAGACAACCTCCTTCCCAATAAGTCGGGCCTTGGCGCACCGCTGATGTGCCTCGACTCAGCACGGTACGGCATCGCCTGGGGTGCACTAGGTGCAGCAATGGATTGTTACGACTCTGCACGACGCTATGCCAAGGAGCGGATACAATTCGGCAAGCCCATTGGATCATTCCAGCTTGTGCAGAAGAAACTCAGCGAGATGCTCACCGAGATCACCAAGGCGCAGCTGTTGAACTGGCGGTTGGGTACCTTGATGAACGAAGGTAAGGCGACGACGCCGATGATTTCACTGGCGAAGCGCAACAACGTACACGTAGCATTGCAGATCGCCCGTGAGGCCCGCCAGATGCATGGTGGTATGGGCATCACCGGCGAGTATCCCATCATGCGCCACATGATGAACCTGGAGTCTGTGGTCACCTACGAGGGTACACACGACATACACCTGCTCATTCTCGGTAATGAGATTACGGGATTGCCTGCGTTTACTTAGAATGACTTACTTCCCTTTGAGAAGGGATCGTCTCAAGAAACCTGGTTCATTTTTAAACGGCTGATACAAAATCACGGTTAATCTGGTCAATGGATGTGGCGCCTGCCAGCCGCATATCGCGGACCAACTCAGCATCAAGAATATCCAGTGCCATCTCTACCCCTGGCTGACCCAGGGCGCCAAGTCCCCAGCAAAAAGGACGGCCAATGCAAACAGCATCCGCTCCGATGGCCAGGGCCTTAAACACATCAGTCCCCCGTCTGACTCCGCCGTCAATCAACACAGGTATCCGGCCCTTGATCTCGTCCACCACCTCGGTGAGACATTCGATGGTTCCTCGGTCACTCTCCAGTTGCCGCCCTCCATGGTTAGAGACAACCACACCGTCGGCACCATACTTCACCGCCAGGGCAGCATCTTCTTTCGTCACAATTCCCTTGATGACAATCTTCATTTTGCAGTTCGTATGAAGCCAATCGATCAACTCCCAGGTCATCGTCATGTCGGTAAAGCTCTGCCCCTTCGGGAGAATACCTTCCAGGTTTCCCATCTTGAGTTCACCGGCCTCAATCAGTTTCAATAGCGTTGTAGCGCTCGTCTCCCTGTTCCCGAGCACGGGTGTATCCACTGTCAACATGCACACGGTACAGCCGGCTTGCTCTGCTTTCTCCAGCAAAACCTTCGTGATCTTGCGGTCGGAAGTGGGATAGAGTTGAAACCACAGGTTGGAGCCATAGGCTGTTGCTATTTCACCAACCGGATAGTTTGATACCGTCGAAACAACAAGTTGGTGCTTCCTTGATGCAGCAGCCCGAGCGGTGGCCAACTCCCCATCGGGATGAAAAAACTTCTGAAACCCGACAGGACTTAAAATAATCGGTGAAGCCAGGGTTTGTCCGAAGAGCTCGATCCTGGTAGAAATATTGGTAACATCAATCAGTCTGCGTTCCCGTATCTGAAACTTGCGGTATCCTTCCGCGTTGGCCTTTACCGTTCGCAAGTCATCCGCGCCCCCGTTGAGGTATTCAATGGCGTCGTTGCCCATGATCTTTCTGGACTGTGCCTCCAGATCAAAGACGTTCCTGAACACCGGACTTTCTGCAACCTGTTCTGCCTCCGGTTTCGTGGTGCACCCCTCGAGCGATAACACGGGTAAGGCAAAAGCCAAACCTGATAAGCCAACCCATTCAAGAAATTTGCGTCGTTGAATTTCAGTATGGTGTGCATATCCATTGTCCATAGATGTAGGGAATTAACAACTCAATGTCGGAAAATTATTCTGAAGTATTGAAGATGACTGGCAGACGGTACCCTCTTACCTCTTACCTCTTATCGTTTCACAACAAATACCGGCGCTTGTTGGGCCTTATAGGTTGTGTCGGTCAACTGCTTCATCTCTTTCGTCTCCCAGTTCATCAAGGTAATGTGAAACTGGCTTTCAGCCCAGTCTGAGCTGTTGAACACCAGCCATCGTCCGTCTGGACTCCAGTCGTGCCAACTCTCGGCCAGCTCATTCCTTGTCAGCTTCCATTGTCTTTTGCCATCCGGAGTCACTGCGAAGATGCTGTGGCGGCCATCCTGCAACGACACATACGTGATGAAGTTCTCCGTGGGATGCCACCGTGCAGCGCCTGCACGATAACCATATTCTTTCGCCGAAGGATTGTCTTCGGGGTATCGGGTGACCTGGGTCAGGCCTGAGCCGTCATCATTCATCAAAAACAACTCTTCGTGTGTAGCCTTGTCGCGCTTGTTCTTCTTATAGCTGAAAACGATCTGCTTTCCATCAGGTGAGAAGCATGGATCGCCGTGGCGCGCGCTGGTGTCGTTGGTGACCTGGGTGAATGTCCCGGTGCCAGTATCCATGATGAACAACTGGTGACGTATAGCTTTGCCTATTCGCCCTGTAACAACAACCTCGCGGCCCTCCTTCCTCCAACTCATCCAGCTGTCCTCCAGCTGAAGGTCGCTCACTTTCTGAGGACTCGTACCCCCTGTGTCGGTGCGGTATAAGAAAAAGCATCGGTAGCATGTGTCTCTGTCGCTGATAAAGTACAGCTTGTCATCATACGCGCCGTAGGTCCATGCGACGTCAGGATTGGCGGTGATGTTCCGCTTGCCACTTCCATCCATGTTCATGACAAACACCTCGTAATCGTCACGTGTGGTGTCGGGAAGGTGCACATTGTAGGCGATGCGGTAGTCA
>JAEUUD010000183.1 GCA_016787625.1 Cyclobacteriaceae bacterium | reverse complement strand
TTGTACTCCTTATTGTCAAATTTGAGCACTTCCCCCAGGGCATCTTCTTTACCAAAAAACTTCTTGGCCCACGATTTGGAAAGCGCTGCTTCATTGGGTTCATCCAGCGCCATGTCGATATTCCCGCTGATCACACCCCTATTGAAAATCTTGAAGAAGTTTGGCTGAACAAAACATATGCCTTTTCCCTCATCAAACTTCTTTCCTTCACCATTGGGTTGTGGAATAGTGATGAGTCCACCAGACCTGTATGAGGTGAAGGTGACTTCTTCCGCTTCCGGAAAATCCATGCGAACGGCTTCAGGAAGCACAGAAGGGATACCCGAGGTGAAATCATCACCACTGTTCCCCTTTGACTTTGTTACGACCCTATAAATCCGGTCTCCATATGCATGGTCCTGATCAAAACTGTTGTGGTACCGGACCAATAGAAAGAGAATCAGACTTGCTCCGATGCCGAGGGTAAGGCCGGAAATATTCAAAATGGTGCTTCCCTTTTCTCTCCAAAGGTTTCTAAAAGCGGTTTTCAGATAATTCTTTAGCATAAGTGGATTTTCAGGTATGACGAAACCGGGGTCAACAAAGTTTTCTTTTACCCAATTATAGTGCCGCCTCGATTTTTCGCTGTTTTCAAGGATTTACATGAAGGCGATGTTCAATCCGGGCGAGCCATTGTCCCTTTTCGGACGGTTGGAGCAACCTTATCTTCAGTCATTAAGGTTTTACTAAATTTACCACATGTTTCAGTCATTTCTGATCGGCGCCTTGTTTCTCGTTTCACTTGGATTTCTGATCGCCATGGTGGTAAAGAATTTCAAGACCAGGGAAGGTTGTGCTTCCGGCTGCGGAAAGTGCGCAACAACCAGACTGCCGTCTACGCCCAAACTTTAGTTCCTTCGGTGCAATTCCTGCACATGTCAATGTCGCTTCTGGACCTTAACAGCGTCGACCGAAAGGCGTTGTACTGATCACTCAACCAAATTTCCCTGAAGGTGGAAGTTTTGACATCGCCCATGACGTGATGTGCGTCCTTGTCAAAGCAGCAAGGCACCACCTTCCCATCCCAGGTGATCACACAACTGTGCCACATTTTCCAGCATTGATTGGAGAGAGCGTTTTTGATTGCATAGGTCCCATCGTCATTCTTCCGGTACCGGGAGTATGCATCCTGATCCGGAATCAGTGGAGAGCCTGACTGGAAATCATAGATCTGCGCTGTCTTCAGGGCCACGCGATCAACACCCAACTTTCGTGCAAGCTCCTGCACGTGCGGGATCTGGTGTTCGTTGGGTTTTACCACAAGGAACTGGAAAACAATATGCGGAGTTACTGACTTCATTTCCTTCCGCAAACGAAGGATGGTTCGTGTGCCCTCCAGAACTTTCTCAAGGGACCCACCTACCCGGTAGGCTTGATAGGTATCCTGTGTCGTCCCATCAATAGAAATGATCAGGCGATCGAGGCCTGATTCAATTGTCTTCCTGGCATTCTCTTCGGTGAGAAAATGAGCGTTGGTTGAAGTCGCTGTATAGATGCCCTTCGCGGATGCATAAGCAACCATCTCTGTAAACTTTGGATGCAGGTAGGGTTCACCTTGAAAATAGAAAGTCAAATAGGAAAGCTTTCCGCCAAGTTCATCCATCACATGCCGAAACACCTCTTCGCTTAGCATACCCGTTGGTCGTGTGAAAGAGCGTAGCCCGCTTGGACACTCAGGACACCGAAGGTTGCAGGAAGTGGTTGGCTCAATCGACATACTCATCGGCAGTCCTGAAATGGCGGGCGAGCCGGTGATTCTGGACGCATGGTAGGAAGACCAGATGCCCGCACCATTCATTGCCCTTTGAAGGGTGAGCTTTGAGAGCAAATTCAAACGATCCTCATACAAGCGCATATTCAAAAGTAACGCTCATTGTCTTTATATTTCAGGGTATTTTCAATGAGAAAAATCAAGATGGTCAAATGGATCGCAATCAGTCTGCTTTGGCTCAGCATCAACAGTTTTGGTCAGACCATTACCCTTTCACCAGAAGCTGAGGTCTCCGTCATTACTTGCGGACCCGGACAGGAAGAATTGTACACCGCATTCGGTCACAGCGCCATCCGTGTCGTCGATCCGCAGAACGGAATTGACTACGCCTATAATTACGGTGTATTTGATTTTTCACAGCCTAATTTCTATCTGAACTACACACGCGGTCTTCTTCTGTTCAAACTAGGCGTCTACGCCTACCCCGATTTTGTCAATTCCTATGGCTACTACAAACGGTGGGTAACTGAACAGGTGCTTAATCTCTCACAAAATCAAAAACAACAGGTGTTTGATTTTCTCGAATGGAATGCACTTCCTGAAAATGAGACTTACCGCTACGACTACTTCTACAACAATTGTGCTAATAAGGTCAGGGATGTGTTTGCTGAGACACTCAAGGATTCTATCCGCTTCGACGGCACATACATCACCACCGATTACACCATCCGCCAACTAACCGACCTTTACCTCAAAGAGCAACCCTGGGGCGACCTGGGTATCGACATTTGCCTCGGTCTTCCTATTGATAAAAAGGCGACCCCATATGAGTACATGTATCTTCCAGATTACGTACTGTCATCGTTCAATCACGCGACCATCCGTCGCAATGGTAAAGAACTACCGTTGGTGAAAAATCAACGTCAGGTATTGCCCAACATTCAGGTTGAAACGAAGAAAGCTTTCGCTCATCCTTCGACAGTGATGTTAGGTTTCGTGGCACTGGCCCTGCTGTTAAGCATGTACGACATCCGAAGAAAAAAACCCTCCCTGTGGTTCGATGCTTTACTGTTTGGCGTGTCCGGCATCGTGGGCCTGTTGCTGGTTGTGCTTTGGACTGCCACCGATCACGCGGCAGCGGCGAAGAACTTCAATCTCCTTTGGGCTTTGCCGACCAACATCCTCATGATCGGAATCATTTCATCCAGGTTCAGGCCATTTCTAAGAAAGTACGCCCTTGCTGCTACTGTTCTATCTTTCGCACTGTTGGCGACATGGTCTTTGCTTCCTCAGCAATTGAACACCGTGCTGTTGCCCCTGGTTGGGGTTCTTGGGATGCGTTCGTTTCTCTTGTGGCGGTATATGCGCTGATCAATCAGATCCGATCACAAATGAATCGGTCGGTTGGCCGTGGCCGCCAGGCATGCTTCCTTCATGGCCTCCATATATGTTGGATGAGCGTGCGACATTCTAGCAACATCTTCTGCTGATGCGCGATACTCCATCGCAGTGACTCCCGCAGCAATCATATCAGCTGCACGTGCACCGATGATATGCACGCCAAGGATTTCATCGGTGTTTTTGTCCGCAAGTACCTTGACGAATCCATCAAGGTCCATGCTGGCTCGTGCCCGACCAAGTGCTTTGTAAGGGAATGTTCCGGATTTGTATGCCTTGCCGTCCGTCTTCAACTGTTCTTCTGTATATCCAACACTGGCTACTTCAGGCCAGGTGTATACAACACCAGGGATCAGCAGGTAGTTAATATGGGGTTTCTGGCCTGCGAGCTGCTCAGCGACCATGACGCCTTCCTCCTCCGCCTTATGAGCAAGCATGGCTCCTCGTACAACATCACCAATGGCGTAAACACCGGGAACTTTTGTCTGCAAATGGTTATCAACAGGTATTCTTCCTTTGTCTAGTTCAATGCCAGCCTTATCGATTTCCAGTCCATCAGTATAAGGCCTCCGGCCGACACTCACCAGGCAATAGTCCCCTGTAAGGGTGACGGCCGCTCCACCATTCTTGGGCTCTGCCTGAAGCACAACTTCCTTGCCTTTGTTTTGAACGGAAGTGACTTTGTGTCCAAGGAAGAACTCCATGCCAAGCTTCCTGGTCACTTTCTGCAATTCCTTACCAAGTGCTCCATCCATGGTCGGGATGAGGCTATCCAGGAATTCAACAACAGAGACTTTTGATCCCAGCCGGGCGTAGACAGAACCGAGTTCCATTCCGATCACACCACCGCCAACTACAATCAAGTGCTTCGGAATTTCTTTCAACTCAAGAGCCTCAGTACTGGAAATGATGCGCTTCTTGTCAAAAGGTGCAAACGGCAGTGCAGTGGGTTTTGAACCTGTGGCAATGATCACTTTCTCCGTCGTGATCGTTGTAGCCTTACCATCCTTTGCCGTTACTTTGATGGTGTTTTTGTCAACAAATGATCCTATGCCCTTGAGGACATCAATCTTGTTCTTCTTCATCAGGAAAGCAATTCCATCCACGTTGGACTTCACTACTTCTCCCTTTCTCTTGATCATTTGTCCAAGATTGGCTTTAGGTTCCGGAATGTCGATACCGTGGGTCTTGAAATGATCACGTGCATTGATAAAGTGCTCAGAAGAGTCCAGCATGGCTTTTGAGGGAATGCAGCCTACATTGAGACATGTCCCACCGAGGGTATCATATTTTTCGATGATGGCAGTTTTCATGCCCAGCTGGGCGCAGCGAATGGCGGCGACGTAACCGCCGGGCCCGGAACCAATCACAGTGACGTTATATTGCATAGCATTAGCTTTGTTCAGACTCCAAGAATCAGTCGACCCGGATCTTCCAGCATCTCCTTCACCCTCACCAGGAAACTCACGGACTCACGTCCATCGACAATGCGGTGATCATAGGACAACGCCAGGTACATGATCGGCCTCACAACCACTTCTCCATTCTTCACCACCGGTCGCTCCACAATGTTGTGCATGCCTAAAATGGCTGATTGCGGAGGGTTGATGATCGGGGTCGACAGCATAGAACCAAACACACCTCCATTGGTAATTGAAAAAGTGCCGCCGGTCATTTCCTCAATCGATAATTTTCCGTCACGACCCTTGGTTGCCAGTCTGACCACTTCGCTTTCGATTTGAGCAAATGAAAGTGCTTCCGCATTCCGGATCACCGGCACCACCAATCCGCGAGGTGTTGAAACGGCAATCGACACATCGCAATAGTCGTGGTATACAATTTCGTCCTTATCGATGGATGCATTGACAGCAGGAAACTCCTTCAACGCGACGCAAATCGCTTTGGTGAAAAAGGACATGAAGCCGAGGCCTATGCCATGTTTCTCTTTGAACGATTCTTTGTATTTGGAACGCAAATCCATCACAGGCTTCATGTCCACCTC
>JAEUUD010000182.1 GCA_016787625.1 Cyclobacteriaceae bacterium | reverse complement strand
GTATTGTAGCTGATTTGTGGATTGGATTGTGGATGGATGAAGCTGAATCTGCCTTGATTTGGGTGAGCGGATAATATGATCAACCAAAGCCTCTTGTCTGTGGAATACGTTGTGCACGTGAATCAGGTTGTGAGTGAATTGGGTGTGATTCGGATTGCCGCGGCAACTGCCTGGCTGAGCTTACTTGAACGGCGGTTGTACCGATTTATCCACAAATGATCAGAAGCGTAATGTTAATGGTCCAACCTCCCAATTTGCCCTGATCGGGATGATGGTATTGCCGTCGGGAGTTTTATGGTAAATCACTTTTTCAGGCTCAATATTTTTCGAAATATTTCCAGGATCCCAGCGACCGTTCTGGTTTCGATCAATAATGATCCGAATGCGGTATTCTGAGGGTGGGATGTTCCTTGCTGTTATTTTGGGCGTGTTGACTGTTTCTGAAACGATCTTGTCGGAGTCTTTATCAATGACTTGAATGACGTAATTCTTATGGGTAGTGTTCACCTGTAGACTCATGGTGCCATTTTCTTCCGGCCACAGGATGGACGCGGGAAGAGAGGACGTTTTTGATGAATCACCATCGTAAGAAATAGCAAAGCCTTGACGGATCACCAGGCTGATCAGTGGATCCTGATCAGGTCCAAAGAGCTTTTTATCCATTTCCTTGGTAATGGTCATGATTTTGAACTGGGTGTTGTAACTCACCTCTTGCTTAGTGATGGGTATGTTGGTCGCTGTATCAAGTCTGATATAAAGGCTGTCCATGTTAAATGCTCTTATCGGTTTACTGAACTTAAGCGTGCTAATCAGTTTTGAATTTTCCGGATTGATTTGCGGTATGCTAATGGACATCAAGAACTTCTCCGGACTTGGCTTGAGGTCTGTTCTCTTTACATAGAAAGCTGAATCAATTTTATTATCAAGACTGTCGGCGCCATTGAAGACGACACGAATGCTATCAGCACCCTCCGGGTTCCAGATGGTGATCTCGGACTGATTATCGCCGAACGCATTTGGAACTTCGGGATTTGATTGAATGCGATAGCCCGAAAGTGATTTAGAAAATTGAAGACGGGTGATTGTCCCGGCATTTCGAATCCTCGATAACTTCAGCGGCTTTGAATCAAGGCGATAGAGCCCTATGGATATGGTGTCGATATTTGACTGAAGAGAAAAGTTTCGCCCCAGGAATCCGTACATCTCTGATTGACTCTCAACTTTGAGGTTCTTGTTAACATCGTCAAATGCGTAAATTCTGTACCTGCCCGCTCTGATGTTTTCAAGTTTGAAATTCCCCTTCTTGTCGGTCTTTGTAAAGTACGACGGTGCGTGTTTGAAGATGTCGAAAGTATCAGCAGTGTAGATCGCTACGGTCATCTTGTCCAGTGCGGTTCCTTGAAGGAGGTTGGTGACATTTCCAGCGATCACGAGAGAATCGATTGCAGGTCCGGTGCTGAAGGCTAGTTTAAGATTGACGGGTGAATTACTTTCTGTGATGTCTTGAATGCCATCTCGGAATAGTATGCTATAGGTCGTGCTATCCTTCCAGGCTTGTCTGGGTGTGATGAAAACATTATTTCCTTTGACAAGAAAATCTGTCTCTCCCGGAGAAGGGCTTATGATAATTTCTTCGCGAGGCGTGTTGAGCTTTACACGTTCATCAAAAGAGAGCAACACGGCCTTTCCCTTGAAGTTGACCTGATTCGGTCTTGGCGTTGAAGCAGTCACTTGCGGCGGACGCTTGTCCTTGGGGCCGCCGGTTGGAGTTTGAATATTGGCGCAATGAGTCCAGAGCAGCTGGAGTAAGATGGGAATAACCAGGAGTTGGAGGATTCTCATTTCTTGGCGACAAAGATGAGACTTGAATGATTTGTAGTGGAGGCGGCAGCGGCGTTGGATTGTAGTGCACACTTAACAGCCTTCAACATAGCGATGAGGCCAAGCTGACCACCACGCTGGTACTTTTCACTCAAAAGGCTTACGTAGTAAGCATCAAGCTTCATGGGTATGATAGCTGAGACCTTGAAGCCGGAGTCTTCGAGGAGTTGCGTCATGTTTGGCTTACTGAAGTGCCACAAGTGACGAGGCAGATCCCAGGCTGCCCAAAACGACCCGTAGTGATTGGCGTCTGGTGATTGCATGTTGGGTACTGCAATAAAAATGGTGCCACCTTCCTGAAGTTTTGAACGGAGATCCTCGATTGTTTCTCGCAGGGTATAAACATGCTCTAATACATGCCAGAGTGTAATGACTGAAAACTTGATGTCAGGTAAAGAGTGGAGCGATTCGAAAGTCGGAATAGATGAATTGATTTGCTTTCGGGCAGATGCCGAAGGCTCAACACCGAAACACGTTATTCCCTGAGCGGCTGTATGAGCAAGAAACTGACCGGTTCCACAGCCAAAGTCCAGGAGCGGCCCCGGGAGAGCATTTTTTTTTATCAGGCTCAGCTTCCACCTCATTGTGAACTTCCTGATTATCAGATAGATAGAGTCAAATAGCCCTCGTGACTGATTGGTGTGGGAGATGTAGTTGTCCGATTGATAATAGGATGAAGCATTGGCTTGAGTGGGTCTTGGGCTGGTGACAGCAAGTCCACAGCTCCTGCATTGTTTCACATGAAACAGTTTATGAGTTACGGTGTGGTCCGCGCTCTGATGTAGTTCTTTAAATGACGATCCTCTGCAGATAGGACAGGATGAGACTTCTTCCAGGTGCATTATTTTCCAAGGTAGATCGTAACGATGGAAACGTCGGCCGGTGACACACCGCTAATCCTTGACATTTGTCCGATAGTTCCTGGCTTCAATTTCTTTAGTTTCTCACGGGCCTCGGATGACAATGCCTTAACCCGGTCATAGTCGAAGTCATCATGAATTTTGTAATCATCCAGGCTTTCGATCTTTTCTGCCATCTTCTTCTCGCGTTCAATGTAGGGCTCGTATTTGAGCAGAATCTCGGCCTGCTCGCAAACTTCTGTAGGATAACCCTTCAAAAGAGTTTCGAATGAGCCATGAATGCTGGCAATTTCTGTCAAGGATATTTCTGGACGTCGCAGCAGGTTGGCGGCCGAAGTCTTCTCCCGGGTCGGTGAAGAATGAATGGATTCCAGGCCCGGATTTATTTCTTCAGGACCCAACTTCAGGGAATTGAGCTCAGCAAGAATCTCTTTTAGTTGGAGTTTTTTCGTTTGAAGCGCAGTGAGTCTTTCTTCAGACGCGAGGCCGAGATTATTTCCTTTTTCGGTTAGCCGGATATCAGCATTATCCTGGCGTAGAAGAATGCGGTACTCTGCCCTGGAGGTGAACATCCTGTAAGGTTCTATGGTGCCTTTATTGACAAGGTCATCGATCAAAACACCGATGTAGGCCTCTGAGCGTTTCAGTATAAACGGCTCTTTGCTGTGAACTTTGTTGTGTGCATTGATTCCAGCCATTAATCCTTGACAGGCCGCTTCTTCATATCCTGTTGTCCCGTTAATTTGCCCTGCAAAGTACAGATTATCAACTAGTTGCGTCTCTAATGTCAGTTTGAGCTGGGTGGGAGGGAAATAGTCATACTCAATAGCATAGCCAGGCCGAAACATGCGGGCCTTTTCAAATCCAGGAATACTTGTCAGCGCCTTGTACTGTACATCCTCTGGAAGTGATGTTGAGAAGCCATTGACATAGATCTCCACGGTGTTCCATCCTTCAGGTTCGACAAAGATTTGATGCCGGTCCTTATCAGCAAAGCGGTTGATTTTATCCTCGATGGATGGACAGTACCTGGGGCCAATTCCTTCGATCCGACCCTGGAACATAGGCGATTTGTCAAATCCCCGTTCAAGTTCTTTGTGGACCACATCATTGGTGTATGTGATCCAGCAGCTTAACTGTTTTGATGGAGGTGTAGTCGCAGGAAGAAATGAGAACTTGCCAGGGTTCTCATCACCTGGTTGTTCTTCCATTTTAGAATAGTCGAGGCTCCTCCCGTCAATTCTTGGTGGAGTGCCTGTTTTCATCCTCCCGGATTCAAAGCCAAGCCTTTCGAGGTTCTCTGTCAGCCCTGTTGATGCTTTTTCAGCTGTCCGGCCTCCGCCAAAGTTCTTTTCTCCAATGTGGATTTTTCCGTTGAGGAAAGTACCATTGGTAAGAATGACTGACTTTCCACGTATTTCAAGGCCAAGGGCTGTTTTAACGCCCACTGCCCTATGATTCTCAACCAGGATTCCATTAACCATCTCTTGCCAAAAGTCGATGTTCTTGGTTTTTTCAAGCATGGAGCGCCATTCTTGTGAGAATTGCATCCGGTCATTCTGGGTCCTGGGACTCCACATGGCTGGTCCTTTTGACCGGTTCAGCATGCGAAACTGAATCATGGACCTGTCTGAGACAATTCCCGAATACCCACCGAGCGCGTCAATTTCCCTAACGATCTGGCCTTTGGCGACCCCTCCCATGGCTGGGTTGCAGGACATTTGCCCAATCGTCGTCATGTTCATGGTTACCAGTAAGACCCTGGAGCCCATATTGGCCGCTGCAGCAGCGGCTTCACAGCCGGCGTGTCCAGCACCTACTACAATGACGTCGTATTCAGGGAACATGATTTGATCGTGTTTCACGTGAAACGATGGCCTCAAACAACAGCCAATCCGTTCCACGTGGAACTAAGGCCACAAAGATAGGCAGGCTTCTTCTTTCCTTCGCATTTGAGCCTTCTGGGCAGCAGTTTTATCCTTGAATCCAAGGATATGCAGGAGACCATGGGCCATGACGCGCCTGAGCTCAGTGGCAAATGGCTGTGAATAGACCCTCGAATTGTCCCTTACGCGTGGAATACTGATATAGATCTCTCCTACAATGCCACCTGATTCAGAATAATCAAATGTTATGATGTCAGTAAGTGTGTTGTGGTGAAGGTATTTGGCATTCAATTCTCCAACCAGGCGATCAGAGGAGAACACAAAGTGCAGCGATTCAATATCCCTACCCTGCCCTTTCGCAATTGCGCGGAGCCATTGGGACGTCTTTTTGGGATTCGGCAGCTTAAAAGTGGTACCCTCAGAAGTGAAGGCAACGTCAGGCATTCATGTAGAAACTAAGCTCAACCACCCTTCCACCATCAATGAATTTGACATCATCGGAAAGGTGCTTCATAAGAAAAAT
>JAEUUD010000181.1 GCA_016787625.1 Cyclobacteriaceae bacterium | reverse complement strand
ACTTCAGGAACCATTCAGATGTCCAGTCCGTGGTATAAGACGAGTGAGACAGTCACCAGGCTAAACTCCGGGGCCGTTACACGTAATTCCTTTCCAATTTCTTCTACAGGCTTTGAATACGAAATCCGGGAAGTAGTAAGTTGCATCAACATGGGTAAGGTTGAAAGCAATCGAATGCCCTTGGCCTTCAGTCTGATGATGGCCGAGGTGAGTGATGAAATCAAAAAGCAAGGAAATTTTACGCATCCGGCGGACGCCTCGGAATTGCTTTAACAGATAAGAATCCTGGTAACTAAGCATACAAAATGAAAAAAGTAGAAAAATCAAAACGGTCAGCCATTTGGCTCGTGCTTCCATTTTCTTTTTTGTCTCTCATGAGCGGTCCATTGCAAGCGCAGGATACCCTTCAACTTGTCGACCAGCTCTTTACGAAGTGGAACAACGCCACACCAGGTGTAGCTGTCGCCATAGAACGCAACGGAAAAATCATCTACAATAAAGCTTTCGGCCTGGCCGACCTCGAACATAACATTCCGAATACCCCGGCCACCATCTTCGAAGCCGGCTCAGTTTCCAAACAATTCACAGCAGCTGCGATCCTGCTGCTCGCTCAGGAAGGTAAACTGTCGCTGGATGACGATGTGAGAAAATACGTGCCCGAACTTCCCGTTTATGACAAGCCCATTACGATCAGGAACCTGATGAACCACACCAGCGGATTGAAAGACTGGGGATCAGTGGCCGCGCTTTCGGGTTGGCCGCGCACCACAAGGATCTACACCCATGATCTGGCCTTGCAAATCATCTGTCGTCAAACTTCCTTGAACTTTTCTCCCGGAAGTGAATACTCCTACAGCAACACCGGCTACACCCTCATGGTCATCATCGTCGAGCGTATCACCAAAGGTTCTTTCACAGAATTCACCCGCACACGTCTTTTTGAACCAGCCGGGATGAAGAACACAAGATGGCGCAACAACTTCCGTGAAATCGTTCCGGGAAGGTCTGTGGCATACCGTCGTCGAAGCGGAGCCTATGAACAGGATATGCCCTTCGAGCATGTTCATGGCAATGGAGGGCTGCTCACAACAACAGAAGATCTGATCACCTGGAACCATCAGTTGGCAAAGTCGACGATTGGCAGTGATGGCATGATCAAGATGAGAACCCAGCAGGCGGTACTGACGAACGGGCAAACCATCGCCTACGCGGGTGGCCTTGTCGCCAACAACCACAATGGTTTCAAGGAGATTTCTCATACAGGATCCACGGCAGGATATCGCGCTTACCTGGGATGGTTTCCTGAGAAAAAAATCGCCATCGCCTTGTTGAGCAACGACGGCACCTTCAGTCCTGGCGGTGTCGGCTCACAAGTCGCAGACATTTTCCTGGGCAAGACGCCGGAACCGGCCCTGCCCAAGCGCACCGGCATCAATCTTCCTGAAGCAACACTTAAGAAAATCGCGGGAAGTTATCGAGCTATCCGGATTGCCGATGCCTTCACTTTAAGAATTGAAAATGGTAAACTCATGAATCAGGACAGGGCCCTCACTGCTCTTCACCCGGATACACTGCTGCTGGGCAGAACCTATTGGACCATTAAACCCAACGGTCAGATTTTTCAGAAGACACCCATCGATACTTTCACTTACGTTAGGGTGAAGGCATCCGATGTCTCGCCGGTGTACCTGAAGGCATTGACGGGAACCTACCATTCGGATGAGGCTGATGCAACCTGGAAAATTGAATTGAAAGAAGGGGTCTTGTGGATTAACCAGATTCCTCCTGGGTCATGGAAGCTGGAGCCAGCCTTTTATGACGGGTTCTTTGTGGATGGCGAAGACCTGTACGAGTTTAAGCGAAACAAAAAAGGCGCCGTCGTGTCGCTGGAAGTAAGTGTCAGCCGTGCCGAACGGGTGGTGTTCAGGAAGCAGTAGCCTCAAGATGCCAGCACTGGCCTGGTCATGATGGCCTTGGCCGTTGCCTCAAGGATGTCGAATGCACTTTCCGCCATGCTGTTCTGAGTATCGAGTGTCGGGTTGACTTCAGCGATTTCCCATGCACACAGCTTCGGGCTTTTCGCAAGTTCTGTATTAAGAGCCTTGGCTTCGTCCACAGACAGTCCATTGGGAACGGGGGTTCCAGTGCCAATCGAAATCCTGCTGTCCATGCTGTCAACATCAAATGAAACATAGATCAGGTCGCAGTGATCAAGGTATTTGAGCGCCTCTTTGGCGACTGCTGCCGGGCCCAGCCGCTTCACTTCCTCTGCGGTGAAGTTGGGGATGCCGTACTTGTTGATCAGGTAGTTTTCTGGCTTTTCCATGTCTCGCATGGAAATAAATACGAGGTCTTCGGGATAGATCTTCGCACCCGGAATTCCCACGTTCATGATTTGTTCCCAGTATTCGATGGTCTCTCCCTTCGGATCATTGATCTTGCATTCGAGGTTGTCGATATCGCATGCCATGGCCAGTGTCATACCATGCATGTTGCCCGAGGGCGTTGTATAGGGTGAGTGAAGGTCGGCATGGGCGTCAATCCAAATGACACCGAGGCGTTTTTTGGGATGTGCCTTCTTGATGCCTGCAATGGTACCGTAGGCCGTGCTGTGGTCCCCAGCCATGATGATGGGAAAGAAGTCGTCCCAAATCTGTTCGTACACTTCCAGGCAGACACGTTCCTCCATGATCAGGACGCCGTCGATGAATTTGGCGTAGGCGTGCTCGGCGCTGTTGAAGAGGAGTTCGTTGACATTCTCCACCTCGATGGCTTCATGGACACGAAAAAAGTCAGACTTCAGGTCCAGGCTGGCAATTTTCATGGCTTCCACGCCAAGGCTGGCGCCACGGGTGCCTGCTCCGATCTCGGACTTTACTTGAATGATTTTTATTTTCTCGCTCACAAAAACTCAGATTAACGACCCAAAAACGCAGTACTGACAGGATACAGAAAATCCGTCCGGCCTCAGCGATCTGGCAGGGTATGCAGATGGGCGATCAGCAGAAGAAATTGACGGCCGTGCATAGTTGTATTGTATTGCAAAGATGGCAATTTTATTCCAATATTGCGTTTTTTACCCCTGACATGAAATGAAGAGTTACCGCGAACTCATCGAACAAACCTTCGAGTTCCCCCAGGAAGAATTTAAGGTTTGGGAACATGAGTTGTTGTTCAACGATGTCCCGCTGATGGACATTATCAAAGAGTATGGTACGCCTCTCAAGCTTACCTATCTACCGAGGATCAGTGAAAATATCCGCTTCGTTCAGGCAACATTCAACAATGCTATCGAACGATTCAAGTACAACGGAAAGTACACCTATTGCTACTGTACCAAATCATCGCATTTCTCCTTTGTGCTCGAAGAAGCCCTGAAGAACAATGTTCATATTGAAACAAGTTCTGGCTTTGATATCAATATTGTCCGATCTCTTTACGAGCGAGGACGTATCACCAAGGACACTTTTATACTCTGCAATGGGTTCAAGATGGCGGCCTACACGGACAATATCTCCGGTTTGCTCAATGATGGCTTCCACAACTGCATTCCTCTGATTGATACGCTGGGTGAGATTGACGTGTATGAGCAAAAAGTCAATGTTCCCTACCAGGTAGGTATCCGCGTTGCTTCCGACGAAGAGCCAAAGTTCGAGTTTTACACTTCTCGCCTCGGCATCCGCTACAGCGACATCGTACCCCTCTATAAAGAAAAAATAGCGACAAGCCCCAAGGCTTCGCTCAAGATGCTGCACTTCTTTATCAATACCGGCATAAAAGACACCGCTTACTATTGGAGCGAACTCAGCAGGTTTGTCTTCAAGTATTGCGAGCTGCGCAAGATCTGTGATACCCTCGACTCCATCGACATCGGCGGCGGGTTTCCCATTAAGACCTCACTCACGTTTTCATACGACTACAAGTACATGATCGAGCAGATCGTTGAGAACATCAAGTGGATTTGCGACAAGAACAACGTTCCGGTGCCCAACATTTTCACTGAATTTGGCAGCTATACTGTTGGCGAAAGCGGAGCGATTCTTTATTCGGTCGTCGATCAAAAACTCCAGAACGATAAAGAACTCTGGTACATGATCGATGGTTCGTTCATCACCCAGATGCCAGATGCCTGGGGCCTGAACCAAAAGTATATCCTGCTGGCGGTCAACAAATGGGACGACCCATACCACAAGGTGAACATCGGCGGCCTCACGTGCGACAGCATGGACTATTACAACTCCGAGGCGCACATCGGCGAGGTGTTTCTTCCCATGATCAATGACGAAGAAAGGCTTTACATTGGATTCTTCCACACGGGTGCCTATCAGGAATCGCTCGGCGGTTACGGAGGCATCCAGCATTGCCTCGTTCCGGCACCCAAGCACGTGCTCGTGTCACGCAACGAAGACGGAGAAATCATCACCAAGCTATTTGCCCCAGAGCAACACAGCGAATCGATGATGAAAGTGCTTGGCTATTCGAACGGCTCCGTATCTGATGAGGTGGCAGAAAAAGCAACACCGGCGCAACGGCCGGTGTAGTTTCTTATCGATTTTATTCTTTAGATCAGAAGCCTCCAGGGCGTTTCACCTCCTGAAATCCTGCGGGTACGGTAAACTCGTCAGCACTCATCGGCTGACGCTTGATCTCTTTCACTTCCATGATCATGTTTCCCTGTGGAGACGCCATTTCAATTTTCAAAGGCACACCTTCTATCTGATCGTAAAACATGGCCGAGCCCCCCTGCCCCATTCGCTGTGAACTCAGGTGCTTCATGTCCATGTCCTTGATATCCGTTGTCGTCCAGAATATTTGCTGGATGGGTTTGCCCCGCTCCGTTACTTCCGCAATGAATTTGGTACAGGTATAGCCCAACAGTTTCATCGTCTCGCTGGTCTTTGTCACTTTCACCTGAGGCGCTGGTCCGCCTTGCTGACCTTGCGGCATGCGCGTATAGGTCTTGTTCGCTCTGTCGATGCGCGTGGCTGGCTGGTCTTTTTGATTCAGTATCTCCATCCCGTCGCCCATTCCCCCTTCCATAATGGAAACCGTGCTCGTCCCTTTAACTTTCAGTACCATCCCTGTCGGCATCATGCCGCCCATTCCTCCGGCTGCTCCGCCACCGCCCATATTTTTCATGGCACTCTCCATGGCTGCCTTTGCCTGAGGGTTGGC
>JAEUUD010000180.1 GCA_016787625.1 Cyclobacteriaceae bacterium | reverse complement strand
GGAAAAGGATGCCAGCGTCGGACACCTCAATGATGTGGGCGAGCTGCCGCCGCATTTCACCCTCGAACTGAAGGAGTTTTTCGAAACCTACAAGAAGCTGGAGAACAAGGTCGTCACTGTACCTGAGTTTCAGGGCAAGGAGACGGCGATGAAGATTATCCAGAAAGCGATGAGCTACTACCAGCAGACGTTCAAGAAGTAAACCCTTCATGACGCAGGCGCCTTCCGTACTGATCATTCAAACTGCTTTCATTGGTGATGTGATCCTGGCCACGGCGCTGGTGGAATCAATCCGCAAGACCCATCCGGAAGCTGTCATTGATTTTGTTGTACGCAACGGCAACGAAGAGCTTGTCTCCGGAAACCCCGGCATCCGGAAAGTCTTTATTCTCGACAAGAGAAGGAAGTATGCCAGCCTCATGGAACTCATTGCGGCCTTCCGCAAGGCACGCTATGACTACGCCATCAATGTACAACGGTTTGCCACCACAGGATTGATGACCTTCCTCTCCGGTGCAAAAGCTACCATTGGTTTTGACAAGAACCCCTTGTCAGGATTCTTCACCCACAAAGTCAGACATGACGTCGGCGGACTGCATGAGGTCACCCGCAACCTTCGCCTTCTTTCTCCTGCAGGTATGGATGTGGAGGCAATGCCGAGAATCTATCCGTCAGCTCAGCAATGGGAGGTGGTGAAAGGATTCAAGGCAGAGCCTTATATCACGGTGTCACCGGCCTCGGTGTGGTTTACCAAGCAGTGGCCTGCGAAACAGTGGAGTGAATTTCTCCATCAGATATCAGGACTGAAGATATATATCCTGGGCGGTCCTGGTGATCAAAAGCTCGGCGATGAGCTGACTTCATCCATTCCCGGGAAATCCATCGTCAACCTGGCTGGAAAGCTGAGCCTCGTAGAATCTGCGGCATTGATGGCCGACGCGCGGATGAACTTTGTCAATGACTCGGCGCCGCTACATCTGGCGTCAGCGATGAACGCACCGGTGACGGCCGTGTTTTGCTCGACGGTGCCGTCCTTCGGGTTTGGTCCATTGTCTGACAAGTCATTTGTCATCGAAACGAAAGAAGACCTCGACTGTCGCCCATGCGGACTGCACGGATTCCGTCAATGCCCCAAAGGCCACTTCCGCTGCGCTACGTCGATTGATGTCCGGCAGCTGACGGCTACGCTTTCCTAAAAATCCCTGAGGTGTGTGTAAACCTTGTGCATGGGCATGCCCATCACGGTGAAGTATGAGCCGTTGATGCGTTCGATACCCACCATCCCCAGCCAGTCTTGTGCGCCGTAGGAGCCGGCCTTGTCATAGGGCTGGCACGTATCGACGTAAAACTCCATCTCCTGCTGGGTCAGTTTCCTGAATGTGACCCTCGTGGTATCATCAAACAGGTCCTGCTTGTCGGATGAGAGCAGGCAGACAGCCGTGATTACTTTATGCGTTTTTCCGGCGAGTGTTGTCAGCATTCGGATGGCTTCGTCGCGGTTCTGCGGTTTGTTGAGAATCTGTCCTCCCAGGATCACCACCGTATCGGCCGTGATCACGATTTCATCTTTGATTCTGTCTTTGAAAGCTTTGGCCTTCTCTTCAGCAAGGAATCTCGGTACCATCTCGGCAGGCATGAAGTCGGGGAAACGTTCATCGCTCTCCGGCTTCTCAACCCGAAAGGTATAACCAGCCTCTTTCATGAGGAACTGCCTCCGTGGTGAGGTGGAGGCGAGGATCAACGGTCGGTCGGGGTAGGTCACGCGAAAGGCGAATAGGCTGGTGAGGCAAAATCTTCTTCCCTGATGGAACTGAACAGGAAGCCACAAATAATCTTCGGGTAGAAGTACGTCGACTTCTGGGGCATGGTGTAGCCGCTCATGCACACGCGCTTGACGTCCTCCATGGCGATGTCCTGCGTGATGATGGCGAGTTGGGCTTCACCGCGGGAGACTTTAGTGATGCAGTCGGAGAATATCCTGTCAAACCCGATATGGGGTGACTGGCGTTGCTCCTTGCCAGGGATGCCGAGGGCACGTTCGATAATGAAGTAATGCATCACCGTAAGGTCAAGGCGCTTGATCTCTTCAGGGAATGGCCAGTGAAAGTCGAGAAAAGCTTCTGGCTGCAGCCTGATCTTGTAGCTGTTTTCCTTGAACACAAGACCGAAGGCCCATGGTTTGCCCATGATGATCTCATACAGGGAGTCAGGCTCTTCGATCGGCTTGATGGTGAAGAAGGGCGCCAGCTTGCGGAGCACGCGCTCTTCAGAAAAGTCCGGGATGCCCGAGATGAGTCGGTGTGTTGGTAAAATCCGCAGGTCGTCCGATTCCATGTTCGAAAGGAACATGAGGTGAAAATTAAACCCTTCATTTCCCGTTGACGAAGGCGATGAGAGCCGATGTTTTAACACGAGGGAGCTCTCATAGCGATGGTGGCCATCGGCCAGGATGATGGTCTTGTCGGCCATCGCCTTGATGAAGCGCTTGATGACAGAAGCATCTTGTATCACGCCAAGCACATCGCGCACGCCCTGATAGTCCTCCGTCTCGTACAACGGGTTGGCAATCGCCTCATCCATGTAATGCTCAAGTTCAAACTGCGGATCTGAGTACAGCCCGTGAGTGGGGCTGACGTGGAGCATTGTTCTGGCCAGCAGCTCGATCCGGTCGTTGACCGCCTTGGGTATGGTGTTCTCGTGACGAAGGATCACTTTCTCTTCCCAATCATAGGTTCTGATATGGGAGATGAATCCTTTACGGCAATATTCTTTTGATGACCCGGGAAGGGTAAAGTACTGGTAGTAAACATAGATGCCAGGCAGGGAGTCAGGCACGATGGTTCCGTTGTCGCGCCAGCGCTGAAGGGTGTCAGCGGCTTCATCGGCACTGCCGAGCGGAACGGAGAGGTGGATGCTGTTGAGCGGATTTTTGTACAACGTCTGTCGTTGCTTTTCAGAAACGACATCGAAGAGGGGCGAGGTGAGCGCCTCCAGTTCACGGCCCAGTTCGCGGTTGTAGCGCCAGGCGCGGAAGGGCTTTATCTCGGCCATGTCACAATCTGTTGGTGTATGCAGCGTCTCACGACAAACGATTCAGTTTCCACTTGCTGCGTCCGGATTCGACGGGCTGGCTGGCCGCAGCGGGTGCTGACGATTCTGCAAAGGTCATCGCCGCCAGTGCCGCCGCAATCAAATCACGGTCAGGATTGCTCTCGTGCTGCCTGAGTACTTCGGGTTTGAAGTATTGTTCTACAAATCGGGTATCAAAAGCACCAGACCGGAAGGCGGGATGCTTCATCACAAACTTGCAGAAGCCCAGGGTGGTTTCAACGCCGGTGATGTTGTATTCATCAATGGCACGGATCGTCTTTTCAATGGCCGCTTCCCTTGTCCCTGCGTGACAGATCATCTTGGCGATCATGGGGTCGTAGTAAAAGGAGATGGCCATGCCTTCTTCAAAGCCGTCGTCGACACGGATGCCATGACCTTGCGGCCGCCGGTAGGTTTTGAGCGTGCCGATATCCGGCAGGAAGTTGTTGGCGGGATCTTCGGCATACACGCGCACTTCTATGGCGTGGCCATTGATGCGCAGGTCCTCCTGTTTGAAGGGCATTTTTTCACCTTGCGCAATCCTGATCTGCAGATTGACAAGGTCAAGTCCGGTGATCTGTTCCGTCACAGGATGTTCCACCTGGAGACGTGTGTTCATCTCCAGGAAATAGAAGTTCATGGATTCGTCAAGGATGAACTCCACGGTGCCGGCGTTGAAGTAGCCGCACGACTTGGCGGCATTGACCGCGGCTTTGCCCATCGCCTCCCTGAGTTCGGGCGTGAGGATGGACGACGGCGCTTCTTCCACCACCTTCTGATGGCGGCGCTGGATCGAACATTCCCGTTCGAACAGGTGAACGATGTTGCCATGCTGGTCACCGAAGATCTGAAACTCGATGTGCCTGGGTTTGGTCACGAATTTTTCTATAAAGACCGATCCATCGCCGAATGCCGACTTCGCTTCGCTCACCGCACGTTCCATTTGCTCCTCGAATTCGGACTCCCGTTCAACGATGCGCATGCCCTTGCCGCCGCCGCCGGCGCTGGCCTTGATCAGGATCGGATAGCCAATCTCTTTGGACAGCTTTTTTGCTTTTGACACATCACTGATGGGTTCGGACGTGCCCGGCACGAGCGGCACTTTGAACTGTGCTGCCGCGTTCTTGGCTGCCAGCTTGCTGCCCATGATGCGGATGGCCTCTGGCGGAGGGCCAACAAAGATGAGACCCGACTCAGCGACCTTTTTGGCGAAGGCTTCATTCTCCGAAAGGAAACCGTATCCGGGATGAATCGCATCGGCTCCGGTTTCTTTGGCTGCGGCGATGATCTTTTCACCTCTCAGGTATGATTCTGCGGAAGCAGGAGGGCCGATACAGACTGACTCATCGGCGAACCGGACGTGGAGGGCGTGGCGGTCGGCTTCACTGAAAACAGCAACCGTTTGAATGCCCATTTCCCGTGCACTGCGCATGACCCGGAGCGCGATCTCTCCGCGGTTGGCGACCAGTAGTTTTGTGATTTTCTTCTGCTTCATGGTAAGTATGCAATGCTAGCCATAAATTCTTAAATCCCGAGAAAAGAGGCCCTCATGCCGCCTTTTGGTGTAGATTTCCATTTTTCCGCTATTTTTGCGAAAAATTTAACATCAATATAATCCGGTAAACAATGGTTGATCTCTTTGCCAAGCTTAAAATGGAGGCCGGCCCCCTGGCCAAATACTCCCACCTGCCTGATGATTACTTCTTCTTTCCCAAACTGGAAGGAGAGATCGGTCCTCGGATGAATTTCATGGGACGGGAAGTGCTCAACTGGAGCCTCAACAACTACCTCGGCCTGGCCAATCATCCCGAAGTGCGCAAGGCTGACGTCGACGCCACGTCGAAGTACGGCCTGGCAAGCCCCATGGGCGCCCGGATGATGTCAGGAAACTCGGTCATGCACCTGGAGTTTGAGAAGCAGCTCGCCGACTTTGTGAAGAAAGAAGACGCAATGCTCCTCAACTTTGGCTATCAGGGCGTAGTATCGACCATCGACGCATTGGTGGACAGGAAAGACGTGATCGTTTATGACGCTGAATGTCATGCGTGTATCATCGATGGTGTGAGGCTGCACATGGGCAAGCGCTTTGTGTACCCCCACAACAACA
>JAEUUD010000017.1 GCA_016787625.1 Cyclobacteriaceae bacterium | reverse complement strand
ACTATCTCCAATACCAGGGATTCTTCATGTGGAACTTCATGGATAAGGAGTCACACACAACACCATACATGACCGGCACTTACCTTGGCAAGAAACGCGTACTTAACCTGGAGGCTGGCTTCATATCTCAGAAGAATGCCATGTGGACAGGTGATGGAACGACCAACACCTTTCATGATATGAACCTGTGGTCGGCAGCTGTTTTCTATGATGCACCTGTCAATGCCGGTAAAGGCACCGCACTATCTGCATACCTCGGCTACTTCGATTACAACTTTGGGCCTGGGTATCTGCGTTACAATGGCATCATGAACCCTGCGAATGGACAAGCGTTGACATCGATGCCGATCAACAGTCAGGGCAATGCCTTTCCTATGTTCGGCACAGGAAAGATTGTGTATGCACAGGCGGGATATCTTTTGCCTCGCAGCTTTATGGGTGAGGGACATGGTGCCCTCATGCCCTATGTGTCGCTGACCAATGCCAACTTTGATCGCTTTACAAAGTCTTTTGCCATCTGGGATGTTGGGATCAACTGGTTTGTCAAGGGGCATACCAGCAAGTTTACTCTCGACTATCAACATCGTCCGGTTTTTGAACCGAGTGGCAATAATTTCAGCCAGGCAGGATCCAGAGGCCAGGTTGTCCTGCAGTATCAGGTCTTCTTTTAGCTCAGATCATCCGAAATCAACATTCAACACATAACTGATCATCCAATGTTCTCGAAAGCCTGCGAATACGCCATACGTTCTGTACTGTACATCACCACCAAAAGCAAGGAAGGCACACGACTTGGCATTAAAGAAATTGCCAGAGAAATTGATTCACCATTGCCATTCACGGCTAAAATTCTTCAAACCCTTTCCCGCGAAGGAATCATCGCCTCAGCAAAAGGTCCGCACGGAGGTTTTTATATCAAACCGAAGTCTAAGCCCGTGCCTCTTGCGGCCGTTGTTCGGGCGATCGATGGTCAGGATCCCCTGTGCGCTTGTGTGATGGGATTAAAAGAGTGCTCCGACAAATATCCCTGCCCTGTTCATCACGAGGTAAAACTCTACAAGGAGAAAGTAAGGCGGGCCATGATGGAGAAAACCCTTCAGCAGCTGGCAAGAGAGATTTCCCAGAAGAAAACTTTTCTCAAGAACAACGGAGGTTAACCCCGACAACGCCACCGACACACAGGCTGAGGCGGCCCGGGCCGGTGGCTCAATGCGTCATTCAGCAAGACTGATTTGCTGATTTCGCATCTTTAGTCGTGGTATTGATAGATGGGATCCACATGGGCCCCAGGTTCCATTTTACTCATGGCATGCAGAATGCCATCGGTAAGTCTGTACACCCAGCCATGAAGGGTTGGCCGTTGCTGGTTCTTCCATGAATGCTGCACGATGGATGTTTTTGCCAGGTTCATCACCTGCTCCATGACATTGAGCTCTGTGAGCCGGTCGGCACGCTGATCCATGGAAGAAATCGCTTCCAACTCATCTTTATGGAAATAGTACACATCCTTGATGTTGCGAAGCCATTTATCGATCAGGCCAAGGCTATGATTGGTCATCGCTGCACGAACGCCTCCGCAGCCGTAGTGACCGCACACGATGATGTGCTTCACCTTGAGAACTTCCACCGCGTACTGAACCACGCTGAGCATGTTCAGGTCGGTGTGCACCACCAGGTTGGCGATGTTTCTGTGAACAAATATTTCGCCTGGTGCTGTATTGGTGATTTCGTTGGCAGGAACACGGCTGTCTGAGCAGCCTATCCAAAGGAACTCAGGTGTTTGAATATGTGAAAGCCGTGAAAAAAAATCGGGATCCTTCCCCAATTGTTCAGCAGCCCAGGCCTTGTTTTCTAAAAGTAATTTCTCGTATGCTCTCATAATGCTATTCAATCTTTTAATGTAGGGTGAGTGGCTCCGTTGATTCTATTCACTTTTCTGACTTCAACTTCCACTGACTTTGTAGGAGCGCTCTTGACAAAGTCTTCAATGGTCTCAATGATATCTGCGTCCAGGAACTGGCTCTTCGTACCATCGATTACCACCGTTGAATTGGCTGGAATCCTGGCAAAAGCTTTCCGCAATGCGGCCTTATGCAGGAACGATACGTCTTTCGTGAACTTGACGAGGAATTGTGAATCTGAGTTGACCACAATCACAGCCGTTTGGAAATTGGTTTTGAGTACGAAGAATACAGATACAAGAACACCGATGGCAATCCCTGTAAGAAGGTCAGAAAGAATGATGGCGATAATCGTAATGACGAATGGAAGAAACTGATCCATTCCTTTCTTGTACATGTTCCGGTAAATTTCAGGTGTGTTGAGCTTATACCCGATGACCAACAAAATGCCTGCAAGACAAGCAAGGGGGATCATCTGGAGAATGAGCGGGATCGAAACAACCACGATGGCCAGCAAGAGACCATGTGTTATGGTGGATGCCTTCGTACGCGCACCGGCAAGGATGTTTGCTGAACTCCTGACAATGACAGCGGTAACCGGCAGTCCACCAATCAAACCTGATACAAGATTGGCTGCACCTTGCGCCTTCAACTCAGCATTGAGAGGTGTGCTCCTTCGGTAAGGATCAAGCTTGTCTGAAGCCTCCACACTGAGCAGCGACTCGATGCTGGCCACAAGGGCAAGCGTGACGGCCACCCGATACACCCGGGGGTCGGTCAGCGCAGAAAAGTCAGGGAAACTCAATGCACTCCCCACCTGAGCAATTCCAGTAAAGCCTCCAAGATTAACCAGGTGGGTTTCATTAATGGCCAATGCGGGTACAAAATTGATGAACAACATGTTGAGTGTAACGCCCATGATCACGACAAATAGCGGCGCAGGCAAATAACTGGACCACTTGAAATTCCGGATCGGAGCCATCGTCCAGGCAATAAGAATCATCAGGGATATCAAGGAGATGATGATCGCGCCCGGAGTGAAATAATCAAATGCCGCGAGAATTTCTGTGAATGTGTTTCGATTGTCAGCTTGAAAGAAACTTTCATCACCCTCGAAGTCGGCGTCATATCCCAGGGCGTGCGGGATTTGCTTCAACACGAGGATGAGTCCGATGGCCGCCAGCATTCCTTTGATTACGGCAGCAGGAAAGAAGTGCCCAATGGTGCCGGCCCTAAGAAAACCCAGGACCAACTGAATAACACCTGCCAGTGCGACGGCTGTGAGAAAAACCTGAAAAGATCCCAACTCCTGGATAGAGGCGAGGACAATGGTGGTAAGGCCTGCAGCAGGCCCACTTACGCTGAGGGATGATTTGCTGAGGAACCCGGCCACAAGCCCTCCGACAACGCCTGCGATAAGTCCTGAAAATAATGGCGCCCCTGAAGCCAGAGCAATGCCAAGGCAGAGAGGCAACGCGACAAGAAAGACGACAAGGGCTGCGGGCACATCATGAGACAAATTGTCCCATGGTTTAAATGAATTTGATTGTTGCATAGAGCATGTTCGATTCGGGAAAGACTAACCAAAAACGGCGATGGCCAGTATCTGGCCACTCCGCGCAATGGGTTAGGCTTGGGGAGGTGGTACTACCACTTCCGAATCATGCTCGGGAAGAAAAAAGTTGTCGTGAACTTGGGGAACTGAGGCCTGAATAAGCTGATATGACCAGATGCGGATGTCATCGATGGCCTTATCTTCCTCGCCGCTTTCATCTTCGATGGGCTCCTCAGACCAGTCGGAAGGCACCGTGCAAGACGCAAACGTCGCCTTGCCAAACCCCGGGTCAATGCAGACGGTAGCGATCTTTGCAAACATGGCAAAGACGATCAATACCAGGATAATCTGAGTGGCCCTTTTCATAAAGTGTCGCAAATATAACGCAAAAGTCGCCATCCTTGTTTTGCAACGGTTAAAACACACTAATCTGCTACCTTTGAGGCTGTTTGAAGCCATGAATTTCAAGGAAATATTCTCCGTTACACTGATCCTTTTCTCAGTCATTGATATACTGGGATCCATCCCCTTTGTCATCCTCATCCGGCAACGTGAAGGCCGGATTTATGCCGAAAGAGCCACTTTAATTGCAGCAGCACTGATGGTTGCCTTTCTGTACCTCGGGCAATCCATCCTCAACTTGTTTGGACTTGATATTGGGTCATTCGCCGTTGCCGGTTCGATCGTCATGTTCATCATCGCTATGGAGATGATCCTGGGCATCACACTGATCAAGGATGATCCTGACGCCAAAGGCACGGGATCGATCGTACCCATTGCCTTTCCTTTGATTGCCGGAGCTGGTACACTGACGACCATCCTTTCCCTGCGGGCTGTCTTTGAAGAAACGGATATCCTCATCGGCATTGTCGTCAACTCCATATTTGTATACATCGTGCTCCGGGGAAGTTCGTGGCTCGAAAGGAAGATCGGAAAGTCAGGGTTTGTCATCCTTCGTAAGGTTTTCGGGGTGATTCTGCTTTCCATTGCCGTAAAAATTTTCAAGACTAATATCTTTCTCGGGTGATCCGGCTCTTCACCGATGGCGCTGCAAAAGGAAACCCTGGCCCTGGTGGCTATGGCGCAATCCTCAAGTACGGAAGCCATGTAAAAGAATTCAGTCAAGGGTATCGCCTTACGACAAACAACCGCATGGAATTGCTTGCTGTCATTACCGGTCTCGAAGCCATCAAGAAGCAAGGCATACCCATTACCGTTTACTCAGATTCCAAATATGTCGTTGAAGCGGTGAAGCAAGGCTGGATATGGGGCTGGGAGAAAAAGGACTTTGCAAAGAAGGCTAACCCCGATCTCTGGAAACGCTATATCAAACTTCATAAAAAGTTCGAACCGACTTTTGTTTGGATCAAAGGCCACGCCGGACATCCGGAGAATGAACGGTGTGATGAACTCGCTGTCTCTGCTTCAAGCGACCTCGACTTGATGATTGATCATGAGTATGAAAAACTAGCTAATTTGAATGAACAATGAGAAATGAAAAATTAGCAGTTGATTGCCACACATTCGATTGTCAGGAAAACCGTCAATCTACTCTTAGTGAATACCAGTTCAATGATCCACATTTGGATGCTTGAAAAGGGACCCCTTGAGGATTAAGAGTTATTCTTTCGCGGTAAAAATCGTTAACATTTCACGATTGCTATTTCTTGAGAAGCGTGAGTATGTCCTTGGAAAGCAACTATTGAGAAGCGGCACAAGCATTGGGGCACAAATCATGGAAGCTGAATTTGCTCAAAGCAGAAGTGACTTTCAGCATAAAATGAACATTGCCCTTAAGGAAGCTAATGAAACCAACTATTGGCTCTGCCTCCTGAGGGACGCAAATTTGATCGATCCCGATAAGTTCGATGAGTTAAGTAGTCAATGCAGAGAACTTATTGCCATGCTTGTTGCAACGACCAAGACACTCAAAATGAGAAAATGATTCCATAATTTCTCACAACTAAGTTCTCACAACTCATTTCTAATTTCTAATTTCTAATTTCTAATTCTTCATTGAGCTCCACCCCAAGCGTTTTCAACTCAGCCAAAATCGGTTCATAAAACTCCGCTCCTACCGGAATCACAACGCCTCGTGATTGTATTTTGCCTTGTAGCAACAACTTCGCTGCGATGCCCAGCGGCAATCCGACAGTCTTTGCCATGGCTGTACGGACACCATCATCTCCTTTCGCTATCAGCGTCGCCTGAATTTCATTTTCTTTTCCTTTCAAGGTGAACCTGAACCGGTGCCACATGACAATCATATCCCGGTCACTAGGACTGAGCTTCCACTTCTTGTTGAGGATATGTTCCAAAACCTGAGCTGGCGTTCCTTCACTCAATCCAACAGGTGTCTCCTCGAATAATCCTGACCACTTCAAGCGTTGGATTTCAGGACCACCTGCTACAACACCTGTCTGCGAAGCAACCATGTGCTCCATGTTGGATGCCGCTTTTGTAAGAAATGACTGAAGGAAAGATCGATGGGTCATGCCGGCAACCTTCTCCATCTTATAGGAGTCATCTGTACATCCTAGTTGAACTAGCACATTCCATGCAGAACAAAAACCAGTATTCCTCAATGTGCCACGCAACATGGTCTTGACATCATCCAGGCCGTACAAAGACCGATAGCCCAGTGAATCCCTGTTGGCATATCCCTCATACTCCCCATAACATGGGACAACCACCGGGGTGACACTCTTGAAAAGTTGCTGATAAGGGATGTACTTGTAGGCTCCGTCCTGAAGAAATTTTGCTGTGCTTTGCCCTGCCATAACAACATTGCGGGGATTCCATGTGAATTTATACCGCCATGGATTTTCAGGATCAGTTTCGGGAGCTATCAAACCACCGGTAAACGACTCAAATGAATGAATGGTCCCTCCCTCGTTTCTCACACGATCCATCACCTGCATAGCGCTCATGTGATCAATGCCCGGATCAAGTCCACACTCATTAAGAAACAATAGTCCTTTGCCTTTCGCTTCAGCATCCAATGCCCTCATCTCCGGAGAAACATAACTGGCAGTCAGCAAGTGTTTGTCGTGCTGCAAACATTTCTTCGCTACGAGGGGGTGCAACATGGCAGGTATGACCGAGATGACGACGTCATGTTTTGCGATGACATCGGAGGATGTCTCCTGCTGGATGTCAAATGAAATGGCTTTCCCTACCCTGGAATCTCCAACACGTTCCCTTGCCGCATTTTCAGAAACATCTCCAACAGTTACCAACCATTGGTTTGCCTCCGCTTGTGAGAGCACATAATCAATTAAAGAGGATGATGATCGCCCGGCGCCGAGAATGAGAACGGATCGCATAGAATCAATTTTACTGCAATTTATCCCCATTTTGGCAATCGCTTCCCATATTCCCCGGAATGGTTTAACTTTCAAATGACGACCAAACGACTGCTTATGAAGGGCTTAACGTTCTTTAAGACGCTGGAGGACCTCGATGCTGAATCAAAATACCTGGTTCACAAAGCAAAAGAAGCGACACAAACTTCCTACGCTCCATATTCAAAGTTCCATGTTGGCGCTGCTCTTCTGCTGGAGGACGGCACATTGGTACCAGGCTCAAACCAGGAAAATGCTTCCTATCCGCTTTGCATGTGCGCTGAAAGGGTCGCACTCTATGCAGCCGCTTCACAATTCCCTCGCAAAGTGATTAAGAAAATGGCAGTCGTTGCACACAAAAAGAATCACAAAGAGCTTGTCAACGCCACCTCATGTGGCGCCTGCAGACAGGTCATGAGCGAATTCGAGATGCGACAAGGAAGCCCCATTCAAGTCATCATGATGGAAAATGATCAGTGGGCAATTTGCTCATCGGTATCTGTACTCCTGCCCATGGGTTTCGACGGTGGTAGTCTCAAGGGCTGATTTTTCTGATGGACGAAAAGAAAGTCAGCTTTCAGTTTGATGCCCGCTATTATACTGCAGGCACACTCAACGAATCCACCCGTCAAATCTGGATCGTCTTCCACGGCTACGGCCAACTGGCTCAGTATTTCCTTCGAAAATTTGAGCATCTGACCAACCAGGGCATTTATCTCATCGCTCCGGAAGGCTTGTCAAGATTCTATCTCTCAGAACTCACCAACTCGGGCAGACCGGACAACAAAGTTGGCGCGACCTGGATGACGCGCGAGAACAGACTGATGGATATCGACAATTACATCCGTTACCTGGATGCCATGCTTCTGCATGAACAGTTGAACCATTCACGAATTCCGGTTACGCTGTTTGGATTCTCACAAGGGTGTGCCACCGTTTGTCGATGGGCCATTGAGGGCAAGGCAAAGTTTGAACGGCTCATCCTCTGGGCTGGATTGTTTCCTCCCGATATGAATTTTGAAAAGGGTCACGATCTGTTGGCCAGCAAAACAGTGACCATGGTGATCGGTGAACAGGACCAGTTCCTTACGAAAGAAAGGATGTACGAATTCGACATGCTTGCAGATAAACTGGGGATTCAACCAGAGAAGTTGTTGTTCAATGGCAAGCACGAGCTGAACGCCGAAGTTCTTGAAAAGCTTGCCCGCTGACGGTCACAACCCATGAAGAACTTTGAGAAAGACGTTGTAGAGATGATCCCGATGCCTTTGGCAATCGGGCTTATGAAAGAGGCTTTTGTTCAGCTGAGCCTCGGTAAAGCCGTTGTGCCTCTACGGTCAACCCTTGTATCTGAAAATGGTTCGGCGTTGTTTATGCCATCTTATTCACCGACCTGGGGATTGTTTGGATTAAAAATGGTGTCCGTATTTCCTGACAACAAAGCTCCAGTCACTGTTATTCAAGGCACCATGATGGTGATGGACGCAAAGACCGGAACGCCGCTGGCTACCATGGATGCCGCTTCAGTGACTGCGCTTCGCACCGGAGCTGCCTCAGGGCTTGCCACTGACTTGCTGGCATCTCCCGATGCTTCAGTATTGGTTGTGTTTGGAACGGGTGCACAAGCCTGGACACAGACCGCAGCAGTATTGGCCGTACGACCGATCAAACGGGTCCTTGTTTGTGGAACCTCTAGAGAAAAAGCAATCAAGTTCTGTGATCAGATCAAAATTACCTACAAGGTCTCCTCCACTCCTCTGGTTGATCCCGGTGAATTGAAACAGGCCGACGTCATCTGCACAGCAACAACATCAAAGGTTCCATTGTTTTCCCTTCAGGATCTCAAGCCTGGTGTCCACATCAACGCCGTAGGAGCATTCAGGCCTGACATGCGGGAGTTGGGTGACGATATCATCAGACACTGCAAACTGATTGTCGATCAACGTGACGCCATCCTGCATGAAGCAGGTGAAGTAGCCATTCCCGTTTCTGAAGGTAAGCTCTCAGCCTATTGCATACATGCCGAACTAGGCGAAGTGGTGGACAAGAAAAAATCTGGTCGTCAATCCACCGAGGAAATCACCGTATTCAAGTCGGTTGGAAATGCTATTCAGGACTTGGCTATTGCCAGGCATCTCATTGTGGGGCATGTACCCTGAGATTATTAATACTCAATGTAGAGCTTTGTTGTATCTCCTTTTTGCAGCGTAAACTCTTCTGTCCAGAATTGCATCTGGTTTCCCATTTCGTCGATCACATTATAACTCACTTGTCGAGGTTGGGATGACCGGAATGCGAGCAATTCCACGAAGGTCGAGTCCGGAATGGCCAGGGTTGTTTGGTAACCATGAATACAAGCGCCACCTCTGATAAAATTGGAGTCCTGATGGTCTAGCTTGTTATAGGTGATTTGGAGCCAGGTGGGGCTTGCCACCCTGATGGTTTGCTCTCTTTCCGTGAGTCCAAAAGAAGCCCCGTAGACACAGTCTCCAACGTTATCGTTTTTCACTAAGAGTGAGTCAACTTCGAGACCGATAGAGTATCTATAATCTGCACCTGGCAAGCTGTCAGCAGGCACATCAAAAAAGTAAGATCCATCCTCGGAGGTTGCTGTGGAGGCGAAGTAAATCCGGGGATCAGAATTGATTATAACTCCTGGCATTAATATGACGCGTGAGACCTTATATACGGTAATATGAATAGGAAGTCCCTTGACTGGAAGCTCGCCTTCACGGTATATGATCCTTCCGGAATAGCGAACTACCGTGGGTCCCTCATCGGAATCGTTACAAGACACAAACAAGGTAAACGACAGGGTCGCAAGCAAAAAGTTGGTAAATCCGCTCAAGACCTTTATTAGACGAAGCATAGAATCGGATGTCAAATATAGGGAACTATTTTTTTAACGTTTCCTGTAAGAATCCCCAGCCATAACCACAAAACTGAACGATGGCTGATGGAATACTCAGGATAGCAGCCGTTACCGAACCCGTTACCATAAGGCAATCAACGAACAAGAGGAAACCGTAAAGAAAATAGAAACCATATCCAATGAGTCCCAATGTTGGACTCAGAACAACAACCAGCGGCATTATGACAATATCAAGCAAGACAAGGGTGGGCAGCCAGTGAACCGGCTTGATCTCCCCCGGATGTACTTTTCCCACACGGGCGCGTCCACGTCCGAAGCCGGCAGTTTGTCTGAAAAATGCCGCCAGGCTTGTTCTTCGTTTGTGATAGACATACGCTTCCGGAATCAAGCCAACCTTGAACCCCGCCTTTTTCATCCGCACACTAAGTTCAATGTCTTCGGCGAGTCGCTCAAATTTGAAACCACCTGTTGCTTCCCACACTTTCCTGCTCATGCCCATGTTGAAACTTCGTGGCTGAAATTTTGTTGCCTGGTTTTTCCCGCCACGGATACCGCCTGTTGTCAGCACCGATGACATGGTGTAACCCATCGCTTGCTGCAGGGACGTAAATGAAGGATGACCACGATCAGGGCCTCCCCAGGCGTCGAGCGGATTGGAGTCCAGGTAATTGTTCACCACCTGAAAATATTCTGGCGGAAGGATGCAGTCGGAGTCAAATACCACAAAGTACTCGCCCACTGCATGTTCAAATCCAAAATTTCGGCTGGGTCCTGGTCCGGTGTTGGGCTTGAAGAAATATTGGATGCGTAGCCTGGTAACATATCTTTCATAAACAGACTCCGACCGCCTTGTTGATCCATCCTCGATGATGAGCACCTCAAAATCCCTGTACGTCTGCACCGTCAGGCTCTCTAGCAACTCTGCTAGTTCTTCAGGCCTGTTATACACAGGTACAATGACCGAATACTTTGGCGCAGACATCGGGCAAAGGTACGTGTTAATGTCCGGCTTCTGAATAACCTTGCAATGCGTATCTTTCATCATGAAATACGCACTCGTTTTAATTTGCACGTTGCTGACCAGCACAGCAATTGCTCAAAAGAAAGATTATTCATCTGATGTTTCATCTCCTGACGCGATCATTGCCGCGCTCTACGGCGTCATCTCTGGTGCACCCGGCGAAGCCCGGGACTGGGACAGGTTCAGAAACTTGTTCAAACCTGAATCAAGGTTGATTCCTACACGGAAGGCTGACACCGGTGAGTTGATTACGCGGGCCATGACACCCGATGAATATGTGAATCTTTTCTCCTCAAGGATCGCTACAGGCTTTTACGAACGCGAACTGCATCGGGTCACTGAATCGTACGGCACCGTCATGCACCTTTTCAGCACCTACGAAACAAAAGAGAAGATCGACGGCCCTGTGACCAACCGGGGCATCAACAGCATCCAGCTTTTCTATGATGGCAAGCGCTACTATGTAATTACCATTTTCTGGTGTGCAGAAAGCATGGGATTTGAACTGCCTCAGAAGTATCTGAAGTAGGCATTTCCGGAAGGATCATGTAAAAGGAGTTTGCGGACAATCAGGGACTTACAAGTCCTTTAATATTCATGCCCTGACCAAATAAATCACGGGGTCCATGCTGACAAAATGAGGGCACTTTGCTACTTTCATAGCGTCCCGCAATAATATGTATTCAGGAATCCATCTGCATCTCCTGTCTTAAACCCCTCAAACCCCATTACCATGAAGCGTCTTTTGATTGGCTTGCTGCTCCTTTCCGGCAATAACATCTATGCGCAAAATCTGACCCAGGACTCCCTTGCTCTTGTTGATCTCTATAACAGCACCAACGGCCCCGGTTGGACCAATAAAACGAATTGGCTTCAACCGGGCACATCTGTTGCGACGTGGTACGGAGTTACCGTGTCAAGCAACCGTGTCACTCAATTGAACCTGTCTGATAACCAGGTCATCGGCACGCTGCCTTCCACGATTGCCGTTCTTACTGAATTAACCACACTGCATATTCGTGGCAATCAAATCGCGGGATTGTCCGGGCCTATCCCCTTTGCTATCGGATATCTCACCAAGCTCGTATCCGTTGATCTTGCCAGAAACTTCCTTACAGGTCCATTTCCCACGAGCTTCGCCAATCTTACACTCCTTCAAAATCTTGCACTTGACGCTAACTCCTTCGGTGGTCCGATTCCTCCTGAGATCTTTAGTCTCACGTCACTAACGAACCTCAGCATGTCGGCATGCCAGTTCACAGGAAGCATTTCACCGCAGATCGGCAACCTCACTAATCTGGTCACGCTCAATTTTATTGCTAATCAACTTTCAGGACCAATTCCTGATCAGATTGGTAGTCTGACAAACCTTCAGCAACTCTATTTGAATAGCAACCAATTGACCGGCAGCATTCCAGCCGCCATTGGAAACCTCAACCTGTCGTATGCCTGGTTTGATCACAATAGCCTAACTGGAACCGTCCCTTCATTTTCCGGTTCTACTGGCCCCCTCAACCTCCGTTTGCAAAACAACTTACTCGAGGATCTTCCGACTCTGGCGGCAGGTTCATACAGCACCCTTGCTTTGGAGAACAATCGATTTACGTTCGAAGATCTGGTACCCAATGCCGGCATCATTGGAGTAACGTACAATCCTCAGGCCAAGACACCCGTTCCCAATCCAAATCCATTAGTAATCCCTGGAGACAACTATACCTTTGTAGCGCCCATTGGTGGAACATCCAATCAGTATCAGTGGTACAGGAACGGAATTCCGATTGGTAGCAACCAGGCAACATATACCCTTTTCAATGCGGTCCCGGTAAATTCCGGAACTTACTTTGTCAGAGCCACCAATCCAGGTGCTCCTGGGATCATCATCGAATCAAATCCCATCCTCCTCACGGTGCAATCTCCACCGGCACACGTTGCAGATTCCCTTACCCTCGTGGCTTTCTACAACGCGATGAATGGACCTGGCTGGACAAACAAAACCAATTGGCTCATGGGTCATGTTAATACCTGGTTCGGGGTTACCCTCGATACCGGCGGCCGCGTGAAGACACTTGCTCTTCCTACCAACCAGGTGCGAGGAACAGTTCCTGCAAGCTTTGTAACGCTTGCCGCACTTACCACACTTAACCTTCAAAATTCTGCAGGCACAATATTGCCTGCAACAATCAATCAGCTTGGTAGCCTTACCTCACTAAACATGATCGGGTGCAGTCTGAGTGTGCTACCTCCACTTGCAGGAATGACCAATTTCACTTCTTTGTTGCTGCAGAATAACTTTTTGACTTTTGAAGACCTCGAACCGATCGCTTCTCTTCCAGGGATTGTCTACAGCCCTCAAAATTTATTTGGTCTGGGAGGAGCTGCCAACATCGCTGTTGGAAATCCCTGGCTTGTCCAGGCAACTGCAATTGGCGGGTCTGCAAACCAGTTTCAATGGATAAAAACCGGAGTACCCATTAGTGGTGCTACCGCTGCGCAATATGCTATTGCTTCCGTAACAGCAGCTGATGCCGCATCATATCAATTGCGGGTGACGAGCCCATTGGTGCCGGGTCTTACGCTCACCAGCCAACCGCACAACCTCGTCGTCCATACCCCAACAGCACAAAACTATTTCGCCTGGCCGCAGAACGACGGCATTATCAATGATACACCACCACGGGATTCCTACGGCGGTTATTGGGCGGACATCGACAATGATGGTGACGACGACCTTGCCATTAATAACCTTGAAAGTGGGACAAGTGGCCGGTCGGTCGATCTCTATGAAAACGTAAATGGCCACTTTACACGCCTTACAGGTGCCAACATGCCCACCAATGATGGTGGCCGTAATATGACCTGGGCCGATTATGACAATGATGGAGACCTCGATTTCTATATGGGCGATGCAGGCTTCAATCTCCTTTCAGATGCTAAGGGTGACTTCTACAGAAACAACGGCAACAAGACTTTTACTCGTGTACCCCTTGATCAGTTTGCTGATGGTGGTGCATGGGCCGACTATGACAACGACGGGTATGTGGACCTCTTTACCATGGATGCGGGACTTACCAACACCGTGTACCGGAATAATGGCAACGGCACTTTCACGCTCGCGCCTGTTACTTTGCCCTCAGGATCAGAATGGACCCTGGCTTTCGCCGACATCGACAATGACCGCGACCTGGATCTTGTTCAGGTTGGCAGGACGGCAACCATTACGAACAACAACTTGCTTAGGAATGATGGCGGAGGTGTTTACACTTTTCTGTCCTCAAGCATCATCAGTACTGATAACATTCAATCAGCGCGCGGAGGCTCATGGGCCGACATTGATAACGACGACGACATGGATTTCTTTGCCATGAATGCGACAGCAACAGGCACAGTCGAGAGTGCTTTCTACATCAACGATGGTACCGGCAACTTCACAAAGCAAAATGCCAGCACACGATTGGGAGCGGATGTCAGAGGGCGTTCCTCCGTATTCGGCGACATCGACAATGATGGTGATATCGACCTCTTGGTTCACAACGGTCGGGCCGGCAATCTCGGGGTCAACGTTTACTTGAATAATGGATCAGGTTCTTTCACTCAGATATCAGCCGCTCAACAATCCTTCATACCAGTAGGGAATGCAACGTTAGCGCAGGCTTCTCTTGGAGATGCCAACAATGACGGCTTTCTGGATATCTTCTCATCAACCTTCAGCATTTTACAACCACCAGCACTGTATCGCAATCTTGGTGGAGCCAACAAGTGGATTAAGTTCAGGCTTCAGGGTACAGCATCCAACCGCTCCGGCGTTGGCGCCCGAATCAAAATCTACACGGGCAGTCTCATGCAAATCCGGGAAGTCACCACCCAGTCAGGACTTGCCGCACAAACATCCTTATCGCAGCACTTTGGTATTGGAGCAGCGGCACAAATTGATTCGGTCACTATTTATTGGCCCTCGGGAACGATCCAAAAACTCAACAATGTCGTCCCCAACCAATTGCTTACTGTGACTGAGGGAATGAACCCGCCCGACTACACCGTCATCCCTTCAGATTCCCTCGCCTTGGTCGCATTCTATAATTCGATGAATGGAGCCAACTGGATCAACAAAACCAACTGGCTTACAGGTGATGTCAATACCTGGTACGGTATCACCGTTGACATCAATCGCAGGGTGACTGGCATTTCACTTCCATCCAATAGTGTTTCCGGAACGATGCCGGCTTCATTCGGTTCCCTAACCGGATTGAAAACACTCAACCTCTCCATTGGTTTCCTGGGTGCCCCTGGTCTTCCAGCCAGCTTCAGTGCCTTGACTCAATTATCATCGCTCAATCTCAATTCGACATCACTTACTTCCTTGGTGCCGATTTACGGCCTCCAGCACCTCACTACCCTCATCGTTACCAACAACTCCCTGACCTTCGAGGACCTGGAGCCTATCGATTCCATTGCCAACTTCCAGTACATTCCCCAGAATCCTGTCGGACCTGCCGGGTTAGTTTCCAATATCATTCAGGGCTACTCATGGTCGGCTGTCGTCCCCGTTGGCGGTTCGGCCAATCAATACCAGTGGTACAGAGGAGCCACCCCGGTTGCCGGAGCTACTACCAATACCCTGACCTTCCCCGCTGTCGCTCCTGGCGATGCAGGAAGTTATCAGCTCCGCATCACCAGTCCGCTCATTCCCGGACTTACCCTTAATAGCCAAGCCTACACGCTGGCCGTTGTCGCACCTGGTGCTCAGACATATTTCACTTGGCCTCAGAATGACGGCATCATCAATGACACGCCTTCTGACTCTTACGGTGGCTATTGGGCCGACATCGACAACGACGGCGACGATGACCTGGCTATCAGCAACCTTCAAAATGGGTCGACAGGCCGTTCTGTTGACCTCTATGAAAACGTCAATGGTGTATTCACCCGCCTGACAAGTGCCGGTATGCCTACCGATGACAGCCCTAGAAACATCTCCTGGGCTGACTATGACAACGACGGTGACCTGGACTTTTATATCGGAGACATTGCCTTCAACCTTCTTACTGATTTCAAAGGTGCCTTCTATCGTAACAACGGAAATAAAACCTTCACCAAAATCGCTCTCGATCAACTCGCCGACGGCGGCACATGGTCCGATTATGACAACGATGGGCTGGTCGACTTGTTCATCATGGATGCCGGTCAGCCTACTGTCGTCTACCGAAACCTCGGCAATGGAAACTTCGCCCTGGCTCCCGTCTCTCTTCCTATGGGTGCCGACTGGATGTTGTCTTTCGCCGACTACGACAACGACCGCGACATGGATTTCGTCCAAGTGGGCAAAACCCCCAATTCCGGATTCAACAACCTCTTCCGGCAAGACAGCATTGGATCCTATTCCTATCAGTCTTCCAGCATCATCAGCACCGAAAATCTCACCTTTGCCCGGGGTGGATCCTGGGCCGACATCGATAATGACGGCGACCTGGATTTCTTTGCCATGAACGCTTCTACAGCAGGCATTCCCAGCACTTTCTATATCAATGATGGCTCAGGCAATTTCTCCAGCCAGTCTTCTACCATCATCCTTGGAGCAGATGTGCGTGGACGCGCGAGTTCATTCGGTGACCTGGATAATGACGGCGATGTTGACTTGGTTGTTCACAATGGCAAAGCCGGAAACACCGGCGTCAATGTTTATCTGAATAATGGCTCGGGTAACTTTACTCAAGTCCTTTCCGGCGTCCAGTCCTTCATCCCAGTACCCAATCCACTTGGATCTCAGGTTGCACTTGGAGACGCCAACAGCGATGGCTTTCTGGATATTTTCTCCGCCACTTTCAACGCCCTTCAGCCACCCGCTCTGTACCGAAATGTGGGTAACTCCAACAAGTGGGTTAAGTTCAAACTCCAGGGAACTGCCTCAAACAGGTCAGCGATCGGTGCCCGCATCAGAACCCATGCTGGAGGCCTGACACAGATCCGTGAAATAACCAGTGAAACAGGTTTGGCTTCACAGAACTCCCTGGTTCAACACTTTGGGCTTGCTGGAGCTTCTCAGGTTGACTCACTCACCATCTACTGGCCATCCGGAACAGTTCAGAAAATCAACAACATTGCTTCTAATCAGGTGGTGGTTGTGACCGAAGGTTTCAATCCTCCGTCATACACCGTCATTCCTTCAGACTCTCTGGCACTGGTGGCTTTCTACAATGCCATGAACGGAGCCAACTGGACCAATAAAACCAACTGGCTCACAGCTGAGGTCAACACATGGTACGGCATCATTGTCGACGGTAATCAGAGAGTGAGCGGTATTACACTCCCCGGCAACAACATTGTTGGTGTGATGCCTGCGTCCTTCACATCCCTTACCGGACTGCAAACACTCAACCTGTCAGGCGCCTTCCTCAATGCCCCAGGACTTCCTGCTAACTTCAGCGCACTGGAGGAACTCACTACCCTCAACCTCAATGCAGCCACACTTACCTCATTGACGCCTATCCTTGGACTCCATCAGCTTTCAACGCTCATCGTTACCAACAACGCTCTCACTTTCGAAGACCTTGAGCCGATCGATTCCATTGCCAACTTCCAGTACGTCCCTCAGAATGCTCTGATTCCAGTATCTCCTGCAGCCAACATTGTACTTGGCAATACCTGGACAGCCACATACTCCGTCGGAGGTTCAGCCAATCAATACCAATGGTATAAAGGCGCATCACCTGTTGCGGGTGCTACCACCAATACTTTGAACTTCCCAGCTGTCACAGCCGGAGATGCCGGTAGCTACCAACTCCGTATCACCAGTCCCCTGGTGCCTGGCTTGACAATTAACAGTGCTACCAACACCCTTTCTGTCGTCACAGCCGGCGCTCAGACTCTGTTCACCTGGCCACAAAATGACGGCATCATTAATGACATCCCCTCCGATTCTTATGGCGGCTATTGGGCCGACATCGACAACGATGGTGACGATGACCTGGCCATCAGCAATCTTCAAAGCGGAATCACCGGCCGTTCTGTCGACCTCTATGAAAACATCAACGGTGTCTTCACCCGCCTGACCGGCGCAGGCATGCCTACCGACGATGGACCAAGGAATATCTCCTGGGCTGACTACGACAACGATGGCGATCTCGACTTCTATGTCGGAGACATTGCCTTCAACCTTCTTACTGATTTCAAAGGTGCCTTCTACCGTAACAACGGAAATAAAACCTTCACCAAAATCGCACTCGATCAACTCGCAGACGGTGGCACATGGTCTGACTATGACAAAGACGGACTGGTCGACTTGTTCATCGTCGATGCCGGTCAGCCTACGGTTGTCTACCGAAACCTCGGTGGCGGAAACTTCGCCCTGGCTCCCGTATCACTGCCAATGGGTGCCGACTGGATGCTCTCCTTTGCCGACTACGACAATGACCGCGACATGGATTTTGTCCAGGTGGGAAAGACCCCCAACTCTGGCTTCAACAACCTCTTCAGGCAAGACAGCATTGGATCCTATTCCTACCAGTCCTCCAGCATCATCAGTACCGATAACCTTCAATCAGCACGGGGAGGATCGTGGGCCGACATTGACAATGATGGCGACATGGATTTCTTTGCCATGAACAGCACCCCTATCGGTGTGCCCAGCACATTCTATATCAACGACGGTGCAGGTAATTTCTCCAGCGAGTCTTCTACCATCCGCCTCGGGGCTGACGTGAGAGGACGTGCAAGTTCGTTCGGTGACCTGGATAACGATGGTGATGTTGATCTCGTCGTTCACAATGGTTTAGCTGGTAACACCGGTGTCAATGTCTACCTCAACAACGGCTCAGGCACCTTCTCTCAAGTCCTTTCCGGCGTGCAGTCTTTTATCCCTGTGCCCAACTCGTTCCTCTCTCATGTCTCAATTGGCGATGCCAACAGCGATGGCTTCCTGGATATTTTCTCAGCTTCTTTTAATGCCTTACAGCCGCCTGCTTTGTACCGAAACGTGGGGAATGCCAACAAGTGGGTCAAATTCAAACTCCAGGGTACAACCTCCAACAGGTCAGCGATCGGTGCCCGCATCAGAACACATGCAGGAGGTCTAACACAGATTCGTGAAATCACCAGTGAAACCGGATTGGCTTCACAGAACTCCCTGGTCCAGCACTTCGGCCTGGCTGCTGCTTCTCAAGTCGACTCTCTCACCATCTACTGGCCGTCGGGTTTGGTTCAAAAAGCAAACAACATCCCTGCGGGTCAAATGCTTACCATTGTTGAAGGCGTAACCCCTCCCTCCTATACAGTCGTCACTTCAGACTCACTGGCGCTGGTGGCTTTCTACAATGCCATGAACGGAGCCAACTGGATCAATAAAACCAACTGGCTCACAGGAGACGTCAACACATGGTACGGTATTTCGATAGCCAACCAGAGAGTGAGCGGTATCGCACTGCCCAACAACAGCGTCAATGGAATCATGCCTGCTTCATTTACCTCCCTGACAGGGCTGGAATCACTAAACTTATCTGGAGCTATCCTTGCTGCCCCAGGACTACCTGCCAACTTCAGTGCGTTAACTCAACTATCATACCTTAACCTTAACGCAAATACCCTAACATCGCTTGCTCCGATCCATGATCTGCATCAGCTTTCAACGCTCATCGTTACCAACAACTCTCTCACTTTCGAAGACCTGGAGCCGATCGACTCCGTCGCCAACTTCCAGTACATTCCTCAGAACGCTCTGATTCCTGCACCGCCTGCGTCCAATATCGTCCTTGGCAATTCGTGGACAGCCACATACCCAGTCGGTGGTTCGGCCAATCAGTACCAATGGTATAAAGGTGCTTCCCCTGTCGCCGGGGCTACGACCAATACTTTGAACTTCCCTGCTGTCACAGCCGGAGATGCTGGTGGCTACCAACTCCGTGTGACCAGTCCATTGGTGCCTGGCCTGACGATCAATAGTTCCATCAGCACACTCATCGTCATCACTGCCGGTGCTCAGACAATGTTCACCTGGCCTCAAAATGACGGTATCATCAACACGACACCCTCCGATTCTTACGGCGGCTACTGGGCCGACATCGACAATGACGGTGACGATGACCTGGCCATCAGCAACCTCCAAAGCGGACTCACCGGCCGGTCTGTCGATCTCTATGAAAACGTCAATGGTGTCTTCACCCGGTTGACAAATGCCGGTATGCCCACCGACGACGGTCCAAGAAACATCTCCTGGGCTGACTACGACAACGATGGCGACCTCGACTTCTATGTAGGTGACATTGCCTTCAACCTTCTTACTGATTTCAAAGGTGCCTTCTATCGTAACAACGGAAATAAAACCTTCACCAAAATCGCTCTTGATCAACTCGCCGACGGCGGCACTTGGTCCGATTATGACAACGATGGACTCGTTGACCTCTTTATCGTCGATGCCGGTCAACCAACGGTCATTTATCGAAACATGGGCAATGGAAACTTCACTCTCGCCCCTGTCTCCCTGCCTATGGGCGCCGACTGGATGCTCTCCTTTGCCGACTACGACAACGACCGCGACATGGACTTTGTTCAGGTGGGCAAAACCCCCAACTCCGGATTCAACAACCTCTTCCGCCAAGACAGTGCCGGGTTCTATTCCTATCAATCCTCCAGCACCATCAGCACGGAAGACTTAACACAATCACGAGGGGGATCCTGGGCTGACATCGATAACGATGGCGACCTGGATTTCTTTGCCATGAATGCTACTACGGCAGGCACACCCAGTACGTTCCATATCAATGATGGTACTGGAAATTTCTCAAGTCAATCTTCTACCGTCAGATTGGGAGCAGACGTGAGAGGGCGCGCAAGCTCTTTCGGTGATCTGGACAATGACGGCGACGTTGACCTTGTCGTTCACAATGGCAGAGCCGGAAACACCGGCGTCAATGTATACCTGAATAACGGCTCGGGCACATTCACTCAAGTCCTTTCCGGTGTACAGTCATTTATTCCCATACCCAATTCATTTCTATCTCATGTCTCTTTGGGTGATGCAAACAGCGACGGCTTCCTGGATATTTTCTCAGCTTCTTTCAACGCCTTCCAGCCACCTGCTTTGTATAGAAACGTGGGCAACAGCAACAAGTGGGTCAAATTCAAACTCCAGGGCACAACCTCCAACAGGTCAGCGATCGGTGCCCGCATCAGAACCCATGCCGGAGGCCTGACACAGATCCGTGAAATAACCAGTGAAACCGGCTTGGCATCGCAGAACTCACTGGTCCAGCATTTCGGCCTGGCTACTGCTTCTCAAGTCGACTCTCTCACCATCTACTGGCCGTCGGGTTTGATCCAAAAAGCAAACAACATCCCCGCGGGTCAAATGCTCACCATTGTTGAAGGAGTCACGCCACCCTCATACACCGTTGTAACATCAGACTCTCTGGCGCTGGTGGCTTTCTACAATGCCATGAACGGTGTCAACTGGCCAAACAAAACCAACTGGCTAACAGCCGATGTCAACACATGGTATGGTATCACAATAGCCGATCAGAGAGTGACCGGTATATCCCTGCCATCGAATAGCGTTTCCGGAGTTATGCCCGCTTCATTCGGTTCTTTAACCGGACTGAAAACATTAAACCTCTCCGGAGGCTTCCTGCTTGCTCCCGGTCTTCCAACTAGTTTCAGTGCTTTGACTGAACTGACAACGCTCAACCTGAACCAGACCACGCTAACATCACTTGCTCCAATCCATGGACTCCATCATCTCTCTACCCTCATCGTTACCAACAACGCTCTGACTTTCGAGGACCTTGAGCCCATAGATTCCGTTGCCACATTCCAGTACATCCCCCAGAATCCTATCGGGCCGGCTGGAACTGCATCCAATATAGTCCAAGGTAATTCGTGGACTGCTGCAGTCCCTGTTGGCGGGTCGGCCAATCAATACCAATGGTACAAAGGTGTCGTGCCTGTCGCTGGAGCTACTAGCAACACATTAAACTTCCCTTCTGTGGCTCCTGCCGATGCCGGAAACTATCAACTTCGCGTCACGAGCACCCTGGTTCCAGGTCTTCAACTCAATAGCGCAACCTACGGCCTGGCTGTTGTAACTCCTGGTGCTCAGGTCTTGTTCACCTGGCCTCAAAATGACGGCATTATCAACGGCACACCCTCCGATTCATACGGCGGCTTCTGGGCAGACTTCGATAATGACGGCGATGATGACCTGGCCATCAGCAACCTTCAAAGCGGCTTGACCGGTCGCTCCGTTGACCTCTATGAAAACGAGAATGGAGTCTTCACCCGCCTGACGAGTGCCGGTATGCCTACTGACGATGGCCCAAGGAACATCTCCTGGGCTGACTACGACAATGACGGTGACCTGGACTTCTACGTGGGAGATGTTGGGTTCAACTTGCTCACCGATTCCAGAGGCGCATTCTACCTTAACAATGGAAACAAAACCTTCACAAAGATTGCTCTCGACCAACTCGCCGATGGCGGCACATGGTCTGACTATGACAACGACGGACTGGTTGACCTCTTTATCGTTGATGCCGGTCAGCCCACGAAAGTTTACAGGAACCTCGGCAGTGGGAACTTTGCCTTAGCTCCTGTATCCCTTCCAATGGGTGCCGACTGGATGCTCGCCTTTGCCGACTACGACAACGACCGCGACATGGACTTTGTCCAGATTGGTAAGACTCCCAATTCTGGCTTCAATAACCTCTTCCGGCAAGACAGCATTGGATTTTATTCCTACCAATCCTCCAACATCATCAGCACAGAGGACCTCACGATCGCCCGCGGCGGGTCATGGGCCGACATCGATAACGATGGCGACCTGGATTTCTTCGCCATGAACGCCTCTCCTGTAGGCATACCAAGCACGTTCTATATCAATGATGGCGCAGGTAATTTCTCCAGCCAGTCTTCTACCATTCGCCTGGGAGCTGACGTGAGGGGACGTGCAAGCTCATTTGGTGACCTGGACAATGATGGCGACATAGACCTTGTCGTTCACAACAGCAGAGCCGGAAACACCGGCGTCAATGTCTACCTGAATAATGGCTCAGGCTCATTCACTCAAGTCCTTTCGGGTGTACAGTCCTTCATCCCAGTGCCCAATTCAGCTTTAGCGCATGTAGCACTTGGAGATGCCAACAGCGACGGCTTCCTTGATATTTTCTCCGCCACTTTCAACGCCCTTCAGCCACCCGCGTTATACAGAAACGTCGGCAATGGCAACAAGTGGGTCAAATTCAACCTTCAGGGTACAACCTCCAATAGGTCAGCCATCGGCGCCCGCATCAGAGCCCATGCCGGAGGACTCACTCAGATTCGCGAAATCACCAGCGAAACCGGACTGGCCTCACAGAACTCCCTGGTCCAGCACTTTGGTCTTGCAGCTGCTTCTCAAGTCGACTCTGTCACCATATACTGGCCGTCAGGAACAGTGCAGAAACTCATCAACATTGGCGCCAATCAGGTTGTAACGATTGTTGAGCCTGTTGGTCCGAATGCTCCAACATTCAATGCTGACTCCATCACGTTCACATCTGTCTACTCTACACAGATGCGAATCAATTTTGCAGCGGGCGACGGAGCTAAAAGAATCGTAGTTGTACGACCAATATCGTCTGTCAACTTCACGCCCATCGATGGAATATCCTACGCAGCCAGCAGCAACTACGCTACAGCCGCTGACCTTGGTGATGGAAACCGAATCGTTATGGCCGACACAACGTCAAGGTTTGTCGACATCACAGGATTGAATCCCTCCACTGTCTACTTCGTCAAAATATTTGAATACAATGGAGACGGAGCCCAGGCGAAGTATCTGATTCTTGGTGCACCCTCAGCAAGCCGTACAACACTTGCGCTTCCAAATGTATTTGTAAGTACGCCTGTCAACAACGCAGTGAATCAGAATGTATCCCTCACCGTTCAATCTGTTATTCTTGCTGGAGCCACTACCTATACGATAGAATTGAATCCAAACCCTGATTTTAGCGGTACCTCCATCGTGAGGTCTGGATCAAGGACACAATCGTTCACCGGGCTGACCTTTGAGACAACGTACTACAGCCGTGTAAAAACCGACTTGTCACCTGACTACGGCCAAGTTCGCACATTCTCAACGGCTGGTCCCGAGTTTTTCAGTTATGTAACCAGTCCGGCAAACAACGCTACCAACGTTGCACTCACGAATCTGAACCTTAGCGTAACAGCCAATCTGGTCATAGGTGCAAGCCTGTATACGATTGAACTGAACACGTCCAGCGACTTTGAGGGGATATCACAGGTTCGTACTGGTGGACGGACCATTCTATTCCTTGGACTCACGCCAAGTACCACCTACTATACAAGGGTGCACACCAATTTCTCGCCAACCTGGGGGCAAGTCAGACAATTTACAACGAGCGGCGTTGCGGCACTCACCTTTGTAGCGAGTCCGGCAAACAATGCAACCAATGTTTCCTACGAACCTTCGGTAACCGTCAGTGACGTGGGAGCAACCAGCTACACTGTCTTGTTAAGTCCTACAAGTGATTTTAGTGCTGGCGTGCTTGACAATACCTCAGCATCTCGCACCATGACATTTACGGGCCTCCAATACAATACGCTGTACTATTCTAAAGCCATGACTGACCTTGACCCAAACTTTGGTCCAGTCAGGATGTTTACAACCAATAGTCCTTTGACGTATTCGTACATCACTAGCCCTGCCAACAATGCTGTCAATGTTCCTTACATCACCAACATTACAGCGAACACGGTACCTGGTGCCACAACGTATACCATTGAAGCGAACACCTCGGCGGATTTCACAGGCACATCCATTACCCAGACAGGCGCACGAACGCAGAGCTTTACTTTGGCCTTCAATCAGGTGTATTACGTGCGGGTCCAAACCAATTTGCTCCCAGGGCAATGGGGGTCCACCATCCGCTCGTTCACGACAAATAACCCCGTGAACAATACGTATATAACAAGTCCCGCAAACAACGCTACCGGAGTTCCATACGTCACCAACATTACAGCCAATAATGTTCCAGGGGCAACGACGTATACCATTGAAGCCAATACCATGGCTGACTTCAGCGGAGCATCCATTACACAGAGTGGCGCACGTACACAAAGCTTCACCCTAGGTTTTGACCAACTGTATTATGTGAGGGTTTACACCGACCTATCGCCCGGAAATTGGGGGCCGTCACGATCGTTTGCCACGAACAGTCCCTTACTCTACTCTTACATCACCAGTCCTACAAACAATGCTGTGAATGTGCCATATACCACCAACATCACGGCCAATCCTGTTCCAGCTGCGACTACCTATACTATTGAGGCTAACACTCAGCCAGATTTTACGGGCACCTCAGTTGTCAGGACTGGAGGAAGGACGCTGAACTTTACTTTGAGCTACAATCAGGTGTACTACGTCAGGGTTCAGACCAACCTTCTTCCTGGACAATGGGGATCAACAGTCAGGTCATTCACTACTGTCAGTGCAGTGAACAACACCTACATTACCAGCCCTGCAAACAACGCCACAGGTGTCCCCTATGTAACGAACATCGTTTCCAACAATGTTGCAGGGGCTACCACGTACACCATCGAAGCAAACACGATGTCTGACTTCTCTGGAGCTTCCATTACACAGACTGGTGGGCGCACGCAGAGCTTTACACTGGCATTCGATCAGGTTTATTATGTGCGCGTTTACACCGATCTCGCGCCGGGAATGTGGGGCGCCACAAGGTCATTTACAACAAACAACCCACTATTCTACTCCTACATGTCCAGCCCGGTGAATGGCGCTACCAATGTTTCTTTCGTGACCAATATCACGGCTAATCTGGTCCCGACAGCGACGTTCTACACCATTGAGGCCAACACCCAGTCTAATTTCACAGGAACTTCTATCGTGAAAATGGGTACTGGTCGTACCTACAGCTTTACGCTGGCTGCGGATCAAACCTACTACGTACGCGTTCAGACCAGCCTGATGCCAGGTCAGTGGGGTCCGACGGTGAGATCGTTTACGACAGGCAATGCACAGAGTCTAGCCTTTGTAACCAGTCCAGTCAACGGAGTAATTGCTGTGCCCACAACGGTTAATGTCACCTCAAGCGTCGTACCCGGGGCTACCACGTATACGATCGAACTCAACACAAACGATACGTTCACGGGTGCTTCCCTGGTTCTATCCGGAGCTGGACGAACGAAGAGCTTTACTGGACTTAGTGAGGCGACTACATATTTTACACGCGTCAGCACCAATGTTTCCGGTGGGCTCTGGGGAGAAACCCGGTCATTCACGACGATTAACCCTTCAGGAAGGCAAGTAGGTATCGCCTGGGCTCCGGGAGAAGATGAAGAAATCGTCTTGGGACAAGAAACGTCAATGGCGGTTCGAACTTTCCCCAATCCATTTGTCGATCAATTTGAGGTACATATTCAGACCGACATTCAGCAACCTCTCCAGGTCACGTTAACAGACCTGAATGGTAGGGTTCTGTTCGAATCCAAAGACTGGATGACCAACCAGGTAGGTGTCATCAAAGGAGAATTCAGCGACGGCATCTATTTGCTCAACCTGAGGACCGGCGAATCGAGAAGGGTTGTCAAGATGGTCAAGCATTGAGCTGAGCTGATCCGAAAAGAAAGGCCCCCGATGGGCCTTTCTTTTTTTAGAGATATGACGATCCCGGCCGGGTTCGCTATGCATTTTGTTTACATTCTTTCCACATCACCACCTCCGCTTCAATCAAAAACTTATCTTGCCACCCCATGGATCATTTCGTCGTATCGGCCCGCAAATACAGACCACTCGGTTTCGAGGAGGTTGTGGGCCAGGAGCACATCACGACGACCCTCAAAAATGCCATTGACAGCAACAAGCTCGCACAGGCACTGCTCTTCTGCGGCCCCCGGGGTGTTGGCAAGACCACCTGCGCACGTATCGTGGCCAGGATGATCAATGGATTTGAGGAAAAAGCAGAAGTCAATTCGCTGAACATTTTTGAGCTGGACGCTGCCTCCAATAATTCAGTAGAAGATATCCGCAACCTGATCGACCAGGTACGCTATCCTCCACAGTACGGCAAATTCAAAGTATACATCATCGATGAGGTGCACATGCTCTCCAACCAGGCCTTCAATGCCTTCCTGAAGACCCTGGAGGAACCTCCATCCTATGCCATATTCATCCTGGCGACGACTGAAAAACACAAGGTCATTCCTACCATCCTCTCACGGTGCCAGATTTTTGATTTCAACCGCATCCAGATTTCCGACATTGCCAGGCAGTTGAAGAAGATTGCCGACAGAGAAAAAATAAAAACAGAAGAAGCGGCTCTCCACCTGATCGCACAAAAGGCAGACGGCGCCCTGCGTGACGCGCTTTCCATTTTTGACCTCATGGTGACGTTCTCCTCGGGAAAAGGCGTCACCTTCAAGGATGCTATCAACAACCTGCATATCCTCGACCATGAGTATTACTTCAAAATAGTAGACGGCCTCCTTGCCCGCAATCCAACTGTCCCCCTTTTACTCTTTGACGAAATCCTGCACCAGGGATTCGACGGGCAGAATTTCATTGTGGGCCTTGGTGAACATGTGCGCAACCTTATGATGACTCATGATGAGCGCACCGTGAAGCTCCTCGAAGTACCGGACAACATCAAGAAACAATATATTGATCAGGCCAAGGCATCGTCATATGCCTTGCTGCTCTCCTGGTTAAGCATCGCCAACCAGTGTGATATCAATTACAAGATGAGCCGGAATCAACGGCTCCTTGTCGAACTTGCACTGATGAAGATGGCCCATGTTCGAAGTGCCGTCACCGCGGACTCCCTACCACCCGCTTCTGAACCTGCCCCACAAGCAGCATTAAAAAAAAAATTGAGTTAACGAACGGCAGTCCTGAGCCGGAAATCGATGTTGCGCCTGTTCTGCAGGAACATCCGGTCGAATTACCGGCCGAGACACTAAAAGAAAAGCATCAGCCGGTCACACCCCAGCCATCGGGGAGTACCAAAGTCAAGACCACTCCCAACCTGAAAGGGATATTCAACAAACCTGCACAGGAAGCAGCGCCATCAACAACGGTGGTTACATCCAACGAGCATGTTACTCCCGAGCGCCTGACGAGCGCGTGGAACGTCTATGCTGAACAGCGCAAAGGGCAGGCTGCTGAATACCAAATCCTGAAGCGTGAGTTTGAATTCAAGCCCCCCATCGTCACCGTTCAGTTGACAAATCCTGTTGAGGAAGCATTGCTCGACAACTTTAAACGCGACCTTACCCAATTTCTTCGCGATCAGCTCAAAAACAGTGAAATCAGTATCATCACGACGATGCAGGAAAATGGCGGAAAGAAAGTCATCTATACCAGTAAGGAAAAATTTGAACACCTGGCCGAGAAATTTCCATACCTCCATGAAATGAAAGAAAAGCTCGGCCTGGATTGGGACTTCTAGCATTATCGCACACCTTGATAAAACGTTATATTTGAAACTGATTTCTCTGCATGACCGTCTCCTACAACTGGCTTAAAGAATACATTGACCTTCCGGAATCCGCAGAAGAAATTGCCGAGACCTTAACATCAACAGGACTCGAAGTGGAAAGTGTCCATCCTTTTGATTCCATCAAGGGTGGATTAAAGGGCCTCGTCATCGGAGAAGTGCTCACTTGCATCAAGCATCCAAAGGCCGACAAGTTGTCGTTAACGACCGTCGACGTTGGCCAGCCAGCTCCACTTTCTATTGTCTGTGGAGCACCCAATGTCAAAGCGGGACAAAAAGTGATCGTGGCAACACCTGGCACCACCCTGTATCCAAGCAAAGGCGATCCATTCATCATCCAATCAACGAAAATACGTGGTGAGCAAAGCGACGGAATGATCTGCGCCGAAGACGAAATCGGTATTGGCGATGACCATGGTGGCATTATTATACTCAGCACCGACAAGCCAAATGGGACTCCAGCCTCGGCTTACTTCAACATCCACTCTGATCAGGTTATTGAAATAGGTCTGACACCTAATCGCGCCGACGCCGCCTCACATATTGGTGTCGCACGAGACATTAAAGCAGCCAAACAACGCACGGTCAAATGGCCTAACGTCGACTCCTTTAAAGTCACCAACAAAAGCCTTCCTGTGGAGGTCGTTATCGAGAATACCGAAGCGTGTCCCCGATACTCAGCACTCACCTTATCGAATGTCGAGGTAAAGGATTCTCCTGCATGGCTTAAAAACCGTTTGCTCTCCATCGGACTTACCCCCATTAACAATGTGGTGGATGTCACCAATTTCATCTGCCATGAACTAGGTCAGCCGCTACATGCCTTTGATGCGGAAAAAACCGGGAAGAAAGTCATCGTAAAGACCCTTCCTGCCGGAACAAAATTCACGACCCTTGATAACAAGGAAAGGACTTTGACCCAACAAGATCTGATGATCTGCAATGCCACTGAAGGCATGTGTATTGCCGGGGTATTTGGCGGTATTCGATCAGGTATTACCACATCAACCAGGACCATTTTCCTGGAAAGCGCCTGTTTCTCGCCGGCATATGTCCGCCGTACGAGCATGGCTCATCAACTGAAGACCGATGCAGCATTTCGTTTTGCCCGCGGCACCGATCCGGAGCTTACTGTTTTTGCGTTGAAACGGGCAGCCATCCTCCTTCAGGAAGTTGCAGGTGCTGTGGTCACCTCCGACGTGATTGATGTCTATCCGAAAAAGATTGAAAGCCGATCGATTAAGGTAAAAGACAAACATGTCAGCCGTTTGATTGGCAAAATGATCGATCGTCAACTGATGGTCGACATTCTTGAGCGGCTGGACATCAGGGTCATCTCTCAGGGTAAGGAAGAATTTGTCGTTTCGGTTCCACCTTACCGGGTGGATGTTGAACAGGAGGCCGATGTGATTGAGGAGATCTTGCGTATCTACGGCTTCAATAATATTCCTTTGAGTGAGTCTACGAAGGCAGACTATCTGGCCGATTTCCCACCTCAGGACATCAATACCTACAAACGACGGATTGGAGAGATGCTCGCCTCCAACGGGTTTTATGAAATCCTGACCAACTCACTTACCAACAAATCCTATCAGGAGAAGCATGGGCTCCGTTTTTCAGGCGAACCGGTGGAAATTCTTAACAAGCTGAGCGAAGAACAGGGCATACTCAGGCAGACGATGCTTTTTACGGGGCTTGAAGTTGCGGCTCACAATTTCAACCGCAAGCAAAGCGCCCTTAAGTGCTATGAATTTGGCCGTATCTACAGCAAGCAGGGAAGCAAATACGAGGAGGAAGACCGGCTGGCACTGTATGTAGCTGGTCAACGGGGAGCTGAGTCCTGGCTGGTACCCCAGCGAAGTGTCCAGTACCATGATGTCCTTCAGCATTGCGTTCAGGTTCTTGAAAAATCTGCGTGCCCTGAGTACACATGGGTGGAAGAAAGTACGCCACTCCTTGAATATGGAGTGAAATTCATGCAGGGAGGTCGCGAACTGGGTCGCGCAGGAAAGGTCCGACAAGCATTGGCAAAGGATTTCGGTATCAAGCAGGAAATTTTTTATGCTGATTTCGCAACGTCCTTGCTTTTCCAATTTTCAAACCCTAAGTTCGACATACAAGACGTCCCTAAGTTTCCTGAAGTGAGACGTGATCTTTCTCTTGTGCTTGACAAGGGGATTACGTTCAATCAGATCAGGGAAATCGTTGGTTCAACAGGAAAAAAACTGATTACGGGGGTAACGGTTTTTGATGTCTACGAAGGAGATAAAATACCCCCGGGAAAGAAAGCGTATGCACTGGGATTTACCTTGCTTGATCCCACGAAGACGCTGACAGATGACGAGATTGACAATACAATGAACGGATTGATGGCTACCTTTGAAAAGAAATTGGGCGCCGTCATAAGAAAATAACAACCCCACCCCCAACCACTCACCCCTCATGGAACAAGATGTACTGAAAACAAGCCTCAGCGGCCTCGAAAGAAAGATGGTCGTTTTGATCAACGACCACAAAAACCTCAAACAGGAGGTAAATACCCTAAAAACCGAAAATTCAAGTCTCAAACAGTCCCTTCGCCAGCGGGAGGACCAATTGGAAGGCTTCCGAAATCAGATTAAAATCACTAAAATTGTAGATAATATTCACCCGGAAGACGAGAGTGTTTCGGATTTAAGGAAGACAGTGGATGACTACATCCGTGAGATAGACAAATGCATCGCTCACTTAAGCCGATAAGCCGACTGTAGATGGACGAACTTTCAATCAAGATCAAAATAGCAGACCGGGAGTACCCCATGAAGGTCAAGCGACACGAAGAAGAGCGTGTCAGGGCTGCTGGCAAGTTGATCAACGAGAAGTTGAAATCATACCGTGAGCAATTCGGCCTTGATGATAAACAAGACCTTCTGGCGATGACCGCCTTTGACTGCCTGGTTGAGAAACTGGCAGCCGACGAAAGCGACCGCGCCGTTGACCAAACAGTGGTGGAAAAAGTAAACCACTTGAATCAACTGGTCTCACAAGCCATTCTCTAACCCTTCCTTTTCCGGTTCATGCGTTAATACGGCCTTTCCGCGCCGGGTATTTTTTAACGTTTAACCATTATCGTTATGGACATTCAACTCATAGCCCTGATCAGCGGTGGCCTGACCATTGTGCTCAGTTTCCTCATAGGCACACTCCTTTATAAGAGAAAAGTAAGCCGCAGCAAGCGCGAAAATGAAGAACGGGCGAAGCTCATTATCAAAGAAGCGGAGATACAGGCTGATTCCATCAAGAATGCCCGCATCCTCGAGGCCAAAGAGAAATTCCTCAAAATGAAACAGGAATTTGAAGAGGAAGCCAACCGTAAAAAGAATCAAATCATCAGCAACGAGCAGAAGATCAAGCAGCGGGAAGCACAACTTTCGAAAGAACTGGAACAGGTCAAGCGCAAGGAACTTGACCTCGACGAAGATCGCAAGAGCCTTACCCAGCAGCATGACCTCGTTCGCAAGCGAAAGGAAGAACTCGATCGGTTCAATCAGCAAAAGGTGCAGGTGCTGGAGAGCATTTCCAAACTCACCGCCGACCAGGCACGCGATCAGTTGGTGGAAACACTCAAGGAAGAGGCGCAGACCAAGGCGAGTTCATATATCAAAGACATCATGGAACAGGCCAAGTTGACGGCCACCAAGGATGCCAAAAAACTGGTGATTGAGACCATCCAGAGGACAGCCACGGAACACGCCGTGGAAAACTCTGTGTCCATCTTCAATATTGAAAGTGATGACATCAAGGGAAAAGTCATCGGTCGGGAAGGCCGCAACATCCGCGCGCTCGAAGCTGCAACAGGGGTAGAATTCATTGTTGACGACACGCCGGAAGCCATTATTATTTCAGGATTTGATCCTGTGAGAAGAGAGATTGCCAGACTTTCGCTACACCGCCTCGTTCAGGACGGTCGCATTCACCCGGCACGCATCGAGGAGATCGTTGCCAAGACAACCAAGAACATCGATGATGAGATTGTTGAAATCGGTGAACGAACAGTGATTGACCTGGGTATCCACGGCCTCGCACCTGAACTCATCAAAATGGTCGGCCGCATGCGGTTCCGGTCTTCATATGGTCAGAACTTACTCCAGCACTCACGTGAGGTGGCCAACCTATGCGCCATCATGGCGGCAGAGCTCGGCCTGAATGTGAAGCAAGCCAAACGGGCAGGGCTACTGCACGATATTGGTAAAGTATGGCCGGA
>JAEUUD010000179.1:4965-5200 GCA_016787625.1 Cyclobacteriaceae bacterium | reverse complement strand
TAAAAGGTCCGTTGAGGTGCGGCTCCAGCGTCGACAAATTGATTTCAACGATCTGGTCAAAATATTTTTCGGGATTCGCATACACTTCAGGGTCGGCCGTCAGGTGTGCTTTGATCTTGTTGGCCATCTTTGCTACCTCAGCGCGACCTGTGGAGTTCAGGTAGCGTTCCATCGAGGCATCATATCCGAAGGTGGATGTTGTCGCGCCGATCTCAGCGCCCATGTTGCAGATGGT
>JAEUUD010000179.1:0-4955 GCA_016787625.1 Cyclobacteriaceae bacterium | reverse complement strand
CACCAAAGTATTCAACGATAGCGCCTGTTCCTCCTTTTACAGTAAGAATGCCGGCCACCTTGAGGATTACATCCTTAGCTGATGTCCATCCATTGAGTTTACCGGTAAGCTTAACGCCGATGAGTTTTGGGAATTTCAACTCCCACGCCATACCTGCCATGACATCCACGGCATCAGCTCCACCAACACCGATGGCGACCATGCCAAGGCCTCCTGCATTGACGGTATGTGAATCAGTACCGATCATCATGCCTCCTGGGAAGGCGTAGTTTTCCAAAACCACCTGGTGAATAATACCGGCGCCTGGTCTCCAGAAACCGATACCATATTTATTGGAAACAGATGAAAGGAAGTCAAACACTTCCTTGCTTTCTGTATTAGCGACATTAAGGTCTTCCTTGGCGCCAGTTTTTGCGACAATGAGGTGATCACAATGGACCGTAGATGGAACAGCAACCTTGGGACGGCCGGCGGACATGAATTGGAGGAGCGCCATTTGAGCCGTTGCATCCTGCATGGCTACGCGGTCCGGGGCGAAGTCAACGTAAGACTTGCCGCGGCCGAAGTTTTCCAGCTTCTGGTCCGAGAAGAGGTGTGAATAGAGTATTTTTTCAGAAAGGGTCAGGGGTTTGCCGACCACTTTCCGTGCCTTTGCAATGCGATCCGGCATCGCCGCATAGAGCTTCTTAATCATGTCAAGATCAAAGACCATAGGTGTAGGTTTTCTTGTGAAATGCTAAGCTACGAAGGGAATAGGAATGAACAAAAGGGCATGGGGACAGGACCCAGGGGGATTGTCCGGACCCGGCTCAGGGAAACTCAACACCCTGGTTGGGCGCTATTTACTGTTGATGAAGTTGAGGAACTCCCGCTTGACTTTTTCCTCCTTGAACTTGCCTGAAAAGTAAGCCGTTCCGGTTTTGCTGTTGGTATCGCCAACGCCTCGCATGGCGACACACATGTGGTTGGCATCGATCACAACGCCAACACTTTCGGCTTTGAGGATGGCCTCGAGTTCTTTACCAATCTGCACGGTCAGGCGTTCCTGTACTTGTGGTCGCTTGGCGTAATATTGAACAATACGATTGATTTTGGAAAGGCCGATCACCTTTCCTGAAGAAAAATACGCCACGTGGGCACGGCCATAGATGGGCACGAGGTGATGCTCGCAATGAGAATAGAAGGTGATGTCTTTCTCCACGAGCATCTCTTCGTAGTTGTATTTGTTTTCAAAAAGCCTTGCAGTAGGTCGGTTCTTTGGATTCAATCCGCTAAAGACTTCCTTGACGTACATCTTGGCCACACGCTTGGGGGTACCATTCAGGCTGTCATCTTTAAGGTCAAGGCCAAGGGTTTGCATAATGGCACGCACATGCTCTTCGATCTTGTCAATCTTCTCTTCGTCGCTGAGGTCGAAAGCATCGTTTCTCAGCGGCGTGTTCCACTGAGCAGACAGCGTCTCTTCAACGGACTTAAGCGGCAGGATATTCAACGAAATTTCTTTCTGTCTCATAGAGCTTGATTTTAAGGTCAAAACGTAAGTCAATTTCCTTCCTCAGAATATTCCAGATGACGACAGCGATGTTTTCAGCCGTCGGATTGAGATCCTTGAAAAAGGGAGTATCCAAGTTAAGATTTTTGTGGTCAAACTGCCGTATGATTTTCTCCTTGATGGTATCACTGAGGACTTTGAGATCGTAGACATAACCTGTGTTCCGATCGGGCTCGCCCACAAGGGTGACGAGCAATTCATAATTGTGGCCGTGAAAGTTGGGGTTGCTGCACTTGCCGAACACCCTTTCATTTTCTTCTTCCGACCAGGAAGCATTGTGCAGCCGGTGAGCTGCATTGAAATGTTCCTTACGCGTGACGGCAATCTTCATTCTCAGTTACAAACAACCGGCACGGCGAATGGTTCCGCTGAATAGGCAAAATGACAAAAAAGCCCGGGGACCGGGCTTTGAAAGGGGTCTGTTAACAGTACTCATCAAAAACCTCGAGGAGGTGTTCTCCGATCATCTGGGCGTTGCGGCCTTCAATATGATGGCGCTCCACAAAATGGATGAGCTGGCCATCACGGAAAAGGGCAATGGACGGAGACGATGGGGGATAAGGAAGAGTCAGTTGTCTGGCCTTGGTCACTGCCTCGGTATCAACACCGGCAAAAACGGTAGCCAGGTGATCAGGCTTCTTGGCACTTTGTCCAAGGGCCCACTTTACACCGGGACGTGCAGCGCCTGCCGCGCAACCGCACACGGAATTGATGACCAGCAGGGTTGTTCCTTTCTCGGAGAGGATCTGCTTTTCTACTTCCGAAGGTGTCTTTAGTTCTTTAAATCCAACACTGGTTAAATCGGTCCTCATCGGGGCCACCAGTTGTTCGGGATACATGCTCATAAGAATGGTTTTTTATTCAATGATTATACAACACAATTAAAGAAATCCTAGTTCCAGCTTGGCCGCCTCGCTCATCATGTCCTGCGAGTAAGGAGGGTCCCACGTTATTTCCACGGTCACATCGTTTACGCCCGGTATGGCTTTGACTTTCTGTTCCACTTCTGATGGAATCACCTCGGCCGAAGGACAGGAAGGTGATGTCAGCGTCATCACAATATGGATGTTGTTGAGCGGAAAAATTTGAATTTCATAAATGAGCCCAAGCTCGTAAATGTCAACAGGAATTTCCGGATCATAGACCGTCTTCAGGGCTGCAAGCACCTTGTCACGAAGGTTTGCCGTTTCAACAGATTGAATTTCTGGTTCTTTCATGCGCGTACACCAGCATTGGATTTCAAAACCTCTGCCTCCTTTTTCATCCGGTCAATCATGGCAGCAAAACCATTTGTCCGCTGCGTGCCAACAAAACGATCCATGCCGATCTCCTTAACAAAAAACAGGTCAGCCCCTAAAATTTCCTGGGGCAAATGTCCATTAAAAATGCGAATGAGCAAACTCACCAAACCTTTCGTTACTGCTGTATTGCTATCAGCGCTGAAGTAGACGTGTCCATTCTTCAGCGTGGTTGCCAACCATACCTTTGACTGGCACCCTTTGACAAGGTTGACATCTGTACGGTGTTCATCCGTCAGCGCCGGGAGTTTTTGACCGAGTTCCATCAGATACATAACCGACATTTCCCGGTCGCCATCCAGAAGACTGAATTCATCGATAATCTCTCTTTGAGTTTCGTCGGTACTCATTGCAGGAATCCTTTGATCCGTGAAATGCCCTCGATCATCGCGTCGATTTCTTCCTGTGTGTTGTACACGGCGAAGGAAGCCCGAACGGTACCCTCAATGCCGAAGTGCTCCATCAAGGGTTGCGTGCAATGATGTCCTGTACGGACGGCAATGCCGCGGGCATCGAGCAGCTGTCCAACATCAAAGGGATGCACGCCGTCTACAAGGAAAGATTGTACGCTCACTTTTTCCCTGGCTGTTCCAACAAGCCTCACACCTTTCAGTCTGGTGAGCTGCCGTGCAGCGTAATCGAGCAGTTGCGCCTCATGACGCCGGATGGAATCCTTGCTGATCCTGCTGATGAACCTGAAAGCTTCATTCAAAGCAATCACGTCTGCGATGTTGGGCGTGCCTGCTTCAAACTTGTATGGGATATCGTTGTAGGTTGTTTTCTTAAAAGTCACCTCCCTGATCATTTCACCACCGCCCATGTATGGAGGCATTTGCTCAAGGTGTTCACGTTTGCCGTAGAGTACGCCGACGCCGGTGGGTCCATACATCTTATGACCGGAGATACAGTAGAAGTCGCAATCCAGTTTCTGAACGTCGATGTCGATGTGTGCGGCAGCTTGTGCGCCATCGATCATCACCAACGCTCCAACCTCATGTGCTTTGTCAATGATCGTCTCAATATCATTGATGGTACCAAGACTGTTGGATGCGTGGTTGACGGTCACCATTTTCGTTTTCCTGCTGAGCAGGGTATCCAGTGCAGATAAATCGAGTTCTCCATTCTCACTGACAGGGATCACTTGAATGGATGCGCCGACTTCCTCAGCAATCATTTGCCACGGAACGATGTTGGAGTGATGCTCCAACCCTGAGATCAGGATCTCATCACCTTTTTTGAGCAGGCGGCTGCCCATCGCCCGGGCAACCAGGTTGATGGCCTCGGTGACTCCTCTTACAAAGATGATCTCTTCTTTTTCACGCGCACCCAGGAAGTGCTGTGCGGCAACCCTGGTTTCTTCAAACCCTTTGGTGGCCTTTTCTGCCAGTGTATGAATGCCTCGGTGAATGTTGGCATTATATCCACTGTAGTAGTCAGTCAATGCCTTGATGACTTGACCAGGTTTCTGTGTCGTTGCGGCGTTGTCAAAATAGACGAGTGGATGACCGTTGATCTGCTGACTGAGTATTGGAAACTCCTTGCGGATAGCCGTGATGTCGAGACCTGGACCGGTGGCGGCACGCGTGGTCATGCTGTTGTCGGTGTATGGAGTTTTCTGGCAATCAGATTCTCAAGGTATTGCTTGACGGGTTCATTGGAAATTCCCTGAAGGGTCTCAGAGGCAAAAGCGCCGAGCAGCATGCCACGGGCAATATCATGGGAGAGGCCTCTGGAACGAAGGTAGAACAACGCTTCTTCATCGAGTTGGCCCGTCGTACATCCATGTGAGCACTTCACGTCATCAGCCCAGATTTCCAGCTGAGGCTTGGTGTGTATGGTGGCCTGTTCGCTCAATAAGATGTTGCGGTTCGATTGGAACGCATTGGTCTTCTGGGCGTCAGGTCTTACAAATATTTTCCCATTGAAGACCGCCTTGCCCTGATCCTCAAGGATGCCCTTGTATAATTCATTGCTGTATGAATTTGGCTTGCGGTGATCAACCACCGTATGATTATCGATCAGCGTGTTGCCGGAGGCCAGGTAAAGTCCATTCAGTCGGGCATCCACCTTTTCACCGTTCAGGTTGATCGTTAGATTGTTGCGGA
>JAEUUD010000178.1 GCA_016787625.1 Cyclobacteriaceae bacterium | reverse complement strand
AAGCCGGTCTCATTTTAAAAGATGTTGATTATCACAACGCCCTTCATGCACTGACCGATGAAAGAATGTCTTCACCTTACGAACTTTCTCTTGGGTGGACCGTCGATCTCAAACGTGACCCGTTCAACGGACAGGCGGCACTTATGCAGGAGAAAAGCAACGGCTCCAAGTGGGCCATTGTCGGGCTTGATATCAATTGGCCTGAACTGGAGGCCTTGTACAACAAATGCGGCTTGCCTCCCGTCGTCGGAAGTCACGCCTGGCGTAGCTCCATACCGGTGTATGCCGACAAGGACAAAAAGGTCCAGGCAGGCTATGCCACCAGCGGAACCTGGTCGCCCATCATCAAGAAGAACATTGCGTTGGCGACGGTGGAAAAGAAATACGATAAACCAGGTAGTGAACTGCAGTTTGAGGTCACCGTTGAGCACAAACGCCACACCGTGACTGCCATTGTTTGCAAGCAGCAGTTTTACAACCCAGAACATAAAACCTCCAACCCTAACAGCAAGAAGTCATGAGCAAGAAATACGATGCCATTATTATTGGAGGGGGCCACAACGGCCTGATTTGCGCAGCCTACCTGGCCAAGGCCGGGAGAAAAGTACTCGTGCTTGAAAAAAGACACGTGCTCGGCGGCGCAGCTGTTTCAGAAGAAGTGTATCCGGGATTCACTTTCTCTGTAGCATCCTATGTTGTTAGCTTGTTTAGGCCGCACATCATCCGTGAACTGGAATTGGCCAAGCATGGCTATGAAGTAATCCCGATGGACTGTTCCTTCCTTCCGCTGCCTGACGGGAATTCGTTGGCACGGTGGGCTGACGGCCAACGCTCACGACGCGAGATTGCGCGCTTTAGCAAAAAAGATTCAGAGGTCTATCCCGAGTTCAGCCGCGTAATGACACACATGGGCAAGCTGGCAAAGGCTGTGATCGACCATCCCGCACCGGATATCACGTCCTACAATCCCAAAGAGATCGCCAACCTCCTGAGGCTTGGCAATGCTTTCAAGGACCTTGGTCCTGACCTCTTCCACCTCAACACCAAGCTGGTGACCATGAGTGCTCTGGATTTCCTTGACCAGTGGTTTGAATCGGATGTTCTCAAAGCTCCGATGTCTGTCAGCGGTATCATCGGCACGTTTCAGGGTGTACGGTCACCAGGAACTGCTTACGTCCTGTTGCACCACTATATGGGTCAGCTCGACGGTGTATTCAGGTCCTGGGGTTTTTCCAAAGGCGGCACAGGTGGCGTTAGCATGGCCTGCGCACGCGCAGCGATGGCCTTTGGAGCCGAAGTGAGGACGGAAGCGCCTGTCAAAAATGTCATCATCAAGAATGGTACAGCGACTGGCGTTGTGCTCGACAATGGTGACGAAATATCAGCCAATGTTGTCATCTCCAACCTGGATCCTAACCGCACCTACCTGAAGATGATCGGTGAGAATAACCTCGACCCTGACGTCCTCAAGGAGATCAAACGATTCAAACTAAGAGGCAGCTCTGGAAAAGTCAACCTTGCCCTCGACAGTGTCCCGGAGTTCAGCTGCCGCCCCGGTGACGGTGAGCACATCCGCGGCGATATCGCGATAGCGCCAGGCATCGACTATCTGGAACGGGCATTCGATCAGGCAAAGTATGGTGAGTTTTCAACACGGCCGTACATCAACGCGGTGATTCCCACACTCACAGACCCAACCTTGGCGCCTCCCGGCAAGCACATTATGTCATGCTTCGTGCAGTATGCACCTTATCACATCAAGGAAGGTGCAGAGAACTGGCCAAAGTACCGTGAAGCGTTTGGCGACACCGTTGTGGATACCCTCGCTGAGTACATCCCTGGATTGAAAGACAAAATTTTGTTTCGTCAGGTGCTCTCGCCATGGGATATTGAACAGTCGATGGGACTCACTGAAGGAAACATTTTCCATGGAGAGCTGAGCCTCGAGCAGTTGCTCTTCCAGCGGCCCATGGCTGACTTTTCAAAGTACAAAACATCCATTCCGAAATTATGGATGTGCGGATCGGGAACACACCCCGGCGGGGGCATTATGGGTGCCAGCGGTGAGCTGTGCGCCAAAACCATGCTGACGTCAAGGGCACTTTAATCAAGACAACCATGAGCAAAACATACGATATTATAGTGATTGGCGGCGGGCACAATGGATTGACTGCCGCTACAGCGCTCGCCAGGAAAAGCAAAAAGGTTCTCTTGCTGGAGAAAAGAACCATGTTGGGCGGCATTGCTGCCGGTGAAGAATTCCATCCCGGCTACAGAACATCAGGCCTGCTCCATGACACGAGTGGTGTTCGGTCACAGGTGATCAAGGAATTCAGCCTGGAGAAATTTGGACTGAAGACAAAGAAGGCGACGGTATCGATTCTGTCAAAAGATGGAAAGAACCTACCCCTCAGCTCAGACCTGGACACTGCTTGCGCTGCCATCGCGAAGTTTTCACAAAAAGATGCTGACGCCTACAGGGAATACCGCGCGTTCATCAACAGCATCAAAGGCTTTGTTCAAGGTCTTCTCAACGAACTTCCTCCAGACCTTTCACAATTCGGCGTAGGCCAGATCTGGGACCTTGCCAAAAAAGGGCTTGCCCTGAAGAAGTTGGGCAAAAAGACCATGCTGGAGTTTCTCAAAGTTGCACCGATGAGTGTGGCTGATTTTCTCAACGAGAAGTTTGAAACCAATTTCATCAAGGCAGGCATCGCAGGGCCAGCCATCTACGGTTCCTACACAGGTCCATGGTCATCATATACCACCCTCAACCTGCTGATCTGGGAATGTACAGCCGGCGAATATGTTGTTGGCGGTCCGCAGGCGTTGGTTGCTGCCCTGGAAAAGGCAGCGCGTGAATCGGGTGTAGAAATCAGAACAGGGGTTACAGTAGATAAGATCACCTTGAATGAAGCCCGAAAGGTGTCTGGGGTACGATTGGCCAACGGTGAGACCATCGCAGCATCGCTGGTCGCCTCTGCATGCACACCACATGTCACTTTCTATGAGTTGCTGGAGCCTCAGCAGATCAGCTACGCCCTGGAGCACGGTATCAAACACTATCGCTCCCGCGGAACCACTGCGAAAGTCAATCTGGCAGTGAATAAATCCGTAAATTTCAACGGTGTCGGAGGTGTTGAATATGCCCGCACAGGAAACTCGTTTGATGAAATGGAGAAAGCATTTGATCCGGTTAAATACAGGAAATTCTCGAATGAGCCCGTGCTGGATATTTATATGCCTGCAGCTGAACAGAGCGGCAATGCCCCTGCTGGACATTCGGTCGTTTCTGCCATGGTTCACTTTGCTCCACATCATTTTGATGAAGGATGGTCCGATTCCACCAAAGGCAAACTGTTGAACACGGTGATTGAAACACTGACGAAGTATGTTCCAGACATCAGTTCATCGATTGTCGGCAAGGAAGTGCTGTCACCTGTCGACCTTGAGCAGCGTTACAGCCTGACCAACGGACATATCTTTCACGGAGAGCATGCGGTCGATCAACTGATGACACGACCGATACCGTCATGTGCGCGGTACGCAACACCCATTGAAGGACTTTATCTTTGCGGCAGCGGCTCGCACCCCGGGGGAGGCATCACGTGTATGCCGGGCTACCTGGGAGCGAAGATGATCCTGGAAAGGAAGTAGACTTGCGGGCAGAGCCCGCCTATAATTTGATGACTATGGATAAACGACAATTCAAGAAAAGAGGCGTTGATTACCCCATCATTGACGGCGTCCGCACGTTGCCCGGAAAATATTATCATGATCAGGATATTTACCAGGAAGAAGTAGACAAGATTTTCTACAAGTTCTGGATATATGCCTGTCGCGCCGAAGAGCTTGCCGCTGTTGGTGATTACAAACTTATCCAGGTGGCCGACGAGAGCCTGATCCTTGTCCGCGACAAGTCAAATGACATCCGGGCGCTGTTCAACGTCTGTAGTCACCGGGGCACACAGCTTTGTGCTGAGCCCGCTGGCAATTTCAAATCCAAATCCATCCAATGTCCCTATCATGCATGGACGTATGGCCTTGACGGCAAGCTGATCGCTGCGCCGCAAATGCAGGAGGGCAATGGCTTCCTCAAGAGTGAATGCGGGCTGCCGCAGGCTTCCGTTCAAATTTGGGAAGGCTTTGTCTTTATCAATCTTGATAAAAATCCTGTGGCTTTCTCCGTGCAAATGGAGGCTTTGATGGGGAAGTTTAAGGACTGGAAAATGGACGAACTCCGAATCGCCCATCACATCCGGTACGAATTAAATTGCAACTGGAAACTCATCCTGCAGAACTACCAGGAATGCTATCATTGTCCGGGAGTACATCCATTGCTCACCGAACTTACTCCGGTCCAGTCGGCGCAACATGATGCCAGCAGCGGCGCGGTGATTGGCGGATACATGGACCTTACCAAAGAGCGTGGAAGCATGACCATGGATGGAAGTGCCGCTGCTCCGCCGGTTTGCAATGTCTCAGGCGCTGACCTGCAGAGAATTTATTACTATTCTGTTTTTCCCAGCATGCTGCTGACCCCGCATCCCGACTTCGTGCTTTTTCATCACATCATTCCCATGGGTCCAGGAAAGATCATCAACGATTGTTATTGGCTCTTCCGGCCCGAAGTCATCAGCGATCCAAAGGGGCAGGCAGGCATTAAGTCCGCCGTTGACTTCTGGGATCTCACCAACAAGCAGGACTGGATGGTATGCGAGCAGATGCAGATCGGAACGATGTCGAGACGGTTTACCCGCGGCTACTACTCAGGACGGGAAGATATTCTTCATCGCCTGGATGTGGAGGTGTTGAAAGCACTTGGGCACGATCAACCAGGTTGACCAATAAATAAAAAGACCGGCTAAGCCGGTCTTTCTTTACTCCCACTACCTCTACTTTTATTTCTTCCGGATGTAAATGTCTCCGTTGTAGGTCTTGACAGTCATCTCAGGTCCGCCTCCATTGATGTCGCCGCGCTTCCATTCGTCAATCTTCATCTTGAAGGAGCCCGTCTTCGGATCGGTCACTTGCACAGGTTTGCTGCTCGAGATGTTCATGTCAAAGCCGGTGTAGATATCGCCTTGATCAGTCTTCATCTTGAAAGTGGCCTTGGTGGCGGCTGGATAGGAAAGGTCCACATCGCCATTGTAGGTGACGTACGACATCGGCTTGGCTTCCGTCACTTTATCAAAGTTCACTTTAATGTCGCCGTTGTAGGTCACCGCTACTACCGATCCT
>JAEUUD010000177.1 GCA_016787625.1 Cyclobacteriaceae bacterium | reverse complement strand
CATCATCATATCCAGCACATCACCCTTGAGACGGAATCAGAAACCGAATCCTGTCAATCACCCGATTGCGCAGAAGAGCATGACGAGCATCATGCCCACGAGTCAACCACCCACGGTTGACATCAACACGTCAGATATCTGACTTCTTTAGCTTGAGATAAGCGAAGTAATTGAAAAGCGTCGCCCAGCCTAGCGCAATGGCCACAGAACCGATGGTCACGTAGTCGCGGATTTCCTGGAAGGCGTATCTGGCAAAAGGCATGGGCACCAGGTTCATGATGGATTCCAGCGGAAAGTAGGCAATCATCCACGGCACTTCCTCCTCAATGTTTTCCTTGATGATCAACTCGATCAGGTAAGAACTCAGCAGGAGAATGATCGTCAGTCCGGATCGCTGGATAAAAATACCCAGCATCAACGCGAAGGAAAGGAAGGTGAATACTTCAAGGAAGTACGCTGGGTAGAAGGCTATACCCGTAAATCCATAAGGGAAGTCAAGGGCAGGCGAATAGATCAATCCCGTGACGATGGCGATGAGGAAGACGAGCACCATGCTCAGTACACTCAGCACCAGGTTGGTCATCACCTTAGACAGCAGAAACTGTTCACGGCTCAACCCGTCGATGATGTTTTGCCGGATGGTGCGATAAGTGTACTCGTTGGTGATGGAGATCACGGTCATGATGGCAAGTCCCATTTTCAGGATACCGCTGCTCCATGCCAGGTTCTGCCAGATATCAGGAAAGTGATAGAGGGGAATCCTCGAGATGTTAATATGCTGGCCAAAGCCATCAATCACGCGCGCCAGCCATTTGAGAAATTCCATGCCACTGGCAGCTCCCATACAAAGCGTAAAGAAGTAGAGGCCGCAAATGATCCAGAAGGTGCGGTAGTCAGCGAGTTTCTTCAGGTCAACCTTTAGCAAGTGCAGCATGGTCGGCTTCGGCTAAAATTTCAAGGAATTGCTTTTCAAGACTCTTCTTTTGTGTCACCAGGTGCGAGGCAACGATGCCCTTCTCAAACAAATATCTATTCAGTTCAAGGCTGTGAAAACCGTCCTTCATTTTCACGACGTAGTTCGAACCATCCTTCTTCACTCCTGCCGTTCCTGCAAAGGCGCCCAGGATCAGGGGCAGGTCATCATGAAAGGCCGCTACCTCAACCGTTTCTTCTCCCTTGCCCACATCGTCGACAGGTCCTGAGTGAACCATATTGCCCTTCCTGAGGATGGCAAAATGGGTGCAGACCTTCTGCACTTCATCGAGCAGGTGGCTTGCCAGGATGATCGTCCTGCCGTCGTTGGCGATCCGCTTGATGATCTCCCTGATTTCGGCGATGCCCATCGGGTCGAGTCCGTTGGTGGGTTCATCAAGGATGAGTACGATGGGGTCATTGAGCAGGGCCGATGCGATGGCCAAGCGCTGTTTCATCCCCAGGGAGTATGTCTTGTACTTGTCATCCTTCCTACCGGAAAGTTCGACCAGTTCCAGTACACGTGAAATATTTTCAAGCGGGGCCTCTTTGATCAGGGCCATGAGTTCCAGGTTCTTCTGTCCGCTGAGGTAAGGGTAGAAAATGGGATGCTCCAGCACGGCACCGATTCTTTTTCTCAACTGATGGGTCGGCGTTTGTCCAAACCAGTTGAAGCTGCCCGACGAGGGGTTGGTGACGCCCATGAGCATACCCAGCGTTGTGGTCTTACCACTGCCGTTGGGTCCCAGCATGCCGAAGACCTGGCCCCTCTTTACCTCGAGGTTCAGGTTGTTGACGGCACAAAGGCGTCCAAAATTCTTGGTGAGCTGCTGTATGGATAGAACCGTTTCCAAAAGTGATTCTCTGATTTAGTGGATCCTTCCCCTTCTCTTCCTGCGCACGGTGTCATCTTTGGCGTCAGTGGCAAAATTCCTGATGCGCTTCCCGATGTCGCTGCTGCCGTCCAGTGTGCTGAAGAGGGAGCCGGCCTTGCTGATATCAAATGTACCAACAATATCCAGCACATAAAGGCTGGTGGAATCGTTGACAAGGACGACCGTGCCCGGCTTGTCTCCCTTGCTGTCGCGCAGGTAGACGTCGAAGTTCTTGCCCTCGATGCGGCTGTTGACGATCATCTCGTATTTTTCCTTCTGATAGTCTGCGACGAGTTCCTTGTATTCACCAGCGCCGAAGTGTCCTTTGGCCTTGTCGACCATCAGGAACTTCATTTTTTCGATGTTGTTGATCAGTGCGTCAAAGTCCTTGTCTTCCTGCTGGTTCAGCATCCGCAGGGTATTCTTGTAAAAGTAAAGCGTCAGCGATTCATCAAAGCGATCTTGCAGCGCCTGGGTTGTTTTGCTCTGCGCGCCTGCAGCTGTCACCGCGCCGGCAAGAAAGACAGCGAACATCAGTCGTTTCATGAGGTGATTCATTTTGCCGTTGAGGAATGGTATAAAAAACGAAATACCCGTCGCCGGGTTTCCGTTTACTCAATATAAAGATAAGTGATTACTCGTGATCGCCGTCTTTCTTCTTTTCGCTCTTGTCCATCTTGCGAAGGTGCTCGAGACCGTCGATGCTCATCCTGCTTCCAATCTTGCTCACCTTCTTCAGGTCGATCTCACCATAGAGACTCAGCATTTTGAAGTCATCGTTACCAGCCGCGATCATGATCAGGTCGCTGATCTTGCCGCCGGATTCCTTAATAAGGAATTTCATGTCCTGATCCTTGTCGCGTACGAACATCAGTTCTTCGTAATCTTTAGGAACAATGGAAAGCGCTTCCTTGTAAAGTTCGCGAGAGTCCCTGGCATCGTCTTTCGCCAGTACGCGCAAGCCCTTGATTTTGCTTATCGCTTCCAGGATCTCCTTGTCTTCAGGCTTTTCCACTTCCATGTTGGTGAAGAGGCCGAACATCTTGCTGCTCACCGTTACCTGGGTGAAGTCCGGGTTATCCTGGTACTTTCCAAAAAATTTCGTAACCGCATCTCCCTGCGCCTGTGCCGCTACCGACACCATCACCATCACCATGCCGATCATTAACTTTTTCATATTCATGTTCATTTTGTTCTTGCTCTTTTTTTTAACCTGCTACTGTTGTAGACGTTTGCCTCAGATATTTATTTTCTCATCCACGCTCTTTGCCTGGATTTTCTTTTCTGCTTCGTTTAGCATCTGCATTTTGCTCGCTTCTTTTTTAGCCTTTCCGAAACTGTTGGAGATCATCTCCAGTGCACGCTTTGTTTCCTCAAAAGCCATCTTGGGATCTGAGTACGTATCCTGCAGTTCTTTCGGATAGGACTTTCTGATTTCCTGACGAATGAGGAAGGTCGCCGCGACAACCACCACCACCCCTGCTGCTATCCTCGCCATGTTTCCGTACCCAATCATCTCAACGATCTTTCCACTTTGACGATGACGCAGCTTCTTTGTTACAACGCCGTCAAAATTTTTCGACAATGTTTTTTCTTTCTCTGCCTTCAGGTATTGAAAGAAATCGGCCGCACCCTGCTGTGAGGCGGGGATGGTGCCTGATGCGAAGAAATCACGAAGCTTCTGCTCTTCCTCCAGGGAGGTTTCGCATTGCCAGTATTTCTCCAGCAGTTTCTCTACTTCATGCAAGTCCATAAGCGTCTATTTTCTGGAGTTTCTCCCTGACCGCGTTGCGGGCCCGGAACAGACTCACCTTCACCTGACTCATGTCGATTTCCATAATCTCGCAGATTTCATGATAGCTGTACCCTTCGATATCGCGCAGGTGCATCACCTGACGTTGTTTCTCGGGTAGCTGGTTCATCAATGCTGCGATGCGTTTCATGCTTTCACTCAATTCCGTTGTTTCTGCCGGCGACAATCCATTGGTGGAGACATGCATGCCCATGTCAATGGAATCTGTTGGCCGCCGCTGTTGCTGTCTGAGCCTGTCCAGGGAGAGGTTTTTGGTGATTCGCATGCACCAGGCCTCCATATTTTCCACTTCCGACAGCTGATCCCTGCCATTCCACACCTTGATAAACACTTCCTGCACGACGTCTTTGGCTTCCTCGTTGTTTCCCAATAGCCGGTATGCAAACCGATACAGCTTGTTCTTTACAGGAAATACCATGCTCTGAAAGGCTTCCAAGGTCATCGATTACAAAGGCTAGACGGTGGCAGAAGGTCTTTGTTACACCAGGGCGAAATTAGTCATACGAAGGGATTTTTGAGGCAAAACGAGGGTTTTTTCGAATGAATGAGGGAACTTGCCTTGCCGGCGGCGAGTTAGAAAAACATAGCCCTGTGGATGGCATTCCTTTCTATGGTTTTTTTGAAAATTACCTGATGGCTGAGCCTGAGGATAAGATTATTGTTTACGAGGCCTACGACACGGTAATGCAGGCCAACCTTGCCAAGACCAAGCTTGACGCTTACGGAATCCCCTGTTTTCTGACGGAGGAGAATTTTACCAGCCTGTACCCATTGCGCAACGCCATTTTCCCTGGCGTGCGGCTGCACATTTTTGAAAAGGATGCCGAAAGGGTGAAAGAGATACTGGCTGGTGAAGAAGATTGAGGCTGAATAGGGCAATCACTTTGTTTGAATTGTTTTGTTGGTGGCCCGGAAACCGGAACACCAGCAACAGATAAATTCTATTTCACTCCAGGTCTTCAACAATGCTGCACTTTGCCACGTGGTTATGAAGCCCTTGTCTGGACGGAGCCAAAAGCATCCAAGAGAACTTCATAAAGAATACAGCCTTCAAAAAGCCCCTGTACATAACCGTCAAGAGGTAAGAGCGCTTGTCGTATGTGTACAATATTTTGAGTTTCATAAAATGCTTTCCCGGAGTTGCATGCTGGAAATACTCAAACAGAATGGTGTAAGTCATGAACACCACAAACAAGACCCATGCAGATAGGTCGGCAGGAATGGGCTTCGGTGAAAAAATGTGAATGACTAATGCTATTAATCCTGTCAACAAAAAGTCAATGAATGAAGCAATCAACCTTTTCCAGATCAAGGATCTCTTTTCCCATGATAGTAAATTGATTGTCACTTTGCTCGTTGTTGCTCTTTTGGTTGTCGGAGGTCCGGAAACCGGAACACCAACAATGGATAAGGTCGGACAAGCATACACTGTGTTGGTGGCCGTTCTATTTTTTTCGGACAAATATCGTTATGCAAGTGAGCGTATCAATCTTGATAGGTACGTTTTCTTCAGTTCGCCAGACAAATGGTTCGGTGAAAACCAACTTATTTCTACCCAATTTCTTGATGTGCATTTGAACATCGAG
>JAEUUD010000176.1 GCA_016787625.1 Cyclobacteriaceae bacterium | reverse complement strand
AAGCCTGATCTTACGATATCCAATTATACTTCAAACACAATCTCCGTGCTGAAGAATACCAGCGCTGGGTCGATCACTTTTGCCCCAAAAGTGGATTTTGCTACTGGTGCTTCGCCATGGGGCGTTACAACGAGTGATTTGGATGGTGATGGCAAGCTGGACCTTGGTGTTGTCAATCAGGGTTCATCAACCATTTCTGTATTTAAGAACACAACGACCTCCGGTGTTATCGATGCAAGCTCTTTTGCGCCCAAAGTTGATTTCCCTACCGCAGCGGGTCCAAGGCCAGGCGCCATCGGAGACATAGACCGTGATGGCAAGCCCGAACTACTGGTACCCGGAGCCCATTTAGTCTCGGTATTGCGTAACAGGGTCTCTTCCCTTCCACCCCCAACACTGGTGTCTTTTTCTCCGACATTCGGAGATAACGGTGATCCGATCACCATCACAGGAACAAACTTCAGCACTTCGCCACTAAACAATACCGTTTCTTTCAATGGAGTGTTTGCCACCGTTACAGGAAGTACTTCCACAACCATAACCGCCCTTGTCCCCGCAGGAGCATCGGATGGACCCATCACTGTAACAATCGGCTGTAACACGGTAGCCAGCGGATCCAATTTTAATTTTCAATGTGATGTGCCGCCTTCTCAAAAGGCTGCACTGGTGGCTCTGTACAATTCTACCAATGGTGCATTGTGGACAAACAATAACAACTGGCTAACCGGCAATGCTGTCAGCTGGAATGGTGTAGTCACAGACCTCTCTTGCAACGTTGTAGAAATTCACCTTGACTTTAACAACCTTGATGGACCCCTCCCTCCTGAGATTGGTGACTTGACTGAATTGACTCATTTGAGTCTTTCCGCCAATCAAATCAACGGAACCTTACCAAGTCAAATCACCAACCTTACGAACCTGGAATACATGTTCATTAACGACAACCAGATCACTGGGCCATTGCCAGCCACGATGGGAAATCTGACGTCGTTAATCGGATTGGGAACACAAAACAATCTTTTCTCTGGAGCCTTGCCGGCTTCCATGGCCAATTGCACAGAGCTTCGAAATCTCAACCTCGATGGCAACCAGCACACCGGATCCATCCCCTCTTTTTTAGGAACCTCTCTTGTCAATCTGCAGAGCCTCACCCTTAGCCGCAATCACTTTGACGGCGTCATCCCGCCAGAACTTGGAAACCTGGGCGACCTTTCATTGCTGTCACTCTCAGAAAACGACCTCTATGGTGAAATACCACCAGAACTCGGAGACCTCGATCTGCTTGGAGTCCTTGACCTTTCACACAATCAGCTTTATGGAGAAATACCGGTGGAAATCGAGAACTGTAACAACCTCTATTCCCTACAACTCTGGGACAATCAGTTTTACGGAGAGATTCCGCAAGAGATTGGCAACCTCACCAACCTCATGGAAATCAATCTTTCTCAAAATCAACTTTCCGGTCATATCCCGGGGTGGGGTGTCTTACCGAGCCTTCAATATGTCAATCTCTCAAACAATAACCTCGACGGCGACCTCCCCAGCTCACTGGGTACACATCCTGCTATTGAAGAACTATATCTGAACAACAACTTCCTCACCGACGACATACCACAGGAAATTGCCGATTTGCCGGCCTTGCGTATTGCGAATTTCTCGCACAATGCCTTTGATGAGATGCGACCTTTCACTTCTTCAGTTCTTACAGATCTAGCCGTTGAAAACAACAGCCTGGATTTTAGTGACCTGGAGTTAAACATAGGCATCACAAACTACACCTATGATCCTCAAGAAAAACTTCCTCCTGGCGGAATACAAGGATTTACAGTTGGAGGACCTTTATTTATCCCTTTTGCCACACCGGGGTCTGGCAACCTCTATCAATGGTACAAGGATGGCGCACCCGTGCCCGGTGAAACATCGGACAATCTTACTATAGCGAGCACGACTGCTGCCAATATTGGAGCCTACTACGTACAGGTCACTAGTTCGGTCGTGCCCGGTATCACGATGGAGTCGTTGCCTTACACGGTATACACAGATTTATGCGCACCCGGACCGCGGACCGCTGGGGAATTGGATACTTCATTCAATCCGCCGACTGATGTTTCTTCTTCGTTTTACAACCCAGCACTTCAAAGCGACGGGAAAATCCTTGTCTCTACGAACTTCGCGGTAGTTAACTCGACAAACATGAGCGGCTTGCTCCGGTTCAACAGCGACGGGAGCTTTGACAATACCTTTACAACCAATGATTCCGACCAACGATTTGTGGTTCAACCCAACGACAAGATCATTATAGGGGTTGACAACGGAGACATGGAACGACTGGAAGCGGATGGAACGAATGACCCGTCGTTCACGACCCCGAACTATTACAATGCGTACTATTCCGCAATGGCACTGCAGGCTGATGGAAAAGTCCTTGTGGCAGTCAATGAAGACGGCACACCTTATTTAGATCGGAGAAACGATGATGGCACCGATGACCCCACATTTTCCGGTCCCTACATCGGTGACATCGATGTAATTCGCCTACAGACAGATGGTAAGATCCTTATCGGAGGACAATTTGTAGGCGGAATTTCAAGACTAGAAGCAGATGGATCCATTGATGGTAGCTTCACTGGCGTTGCCGGTGACTTTGTGTATGATATCGCCTTGCAAGCCGATGGAAAAATCGTCGTCGTCGGAATGTTCAGTTATTTCAACAACCTCCCTCATCGCGGGGTTGTTCGGCTTAATGCAGATGGCAGTATTGATAATTCATTCAACTCCGTTGGTATTACCGACTTGATTGAGCTTGGCTACTTCCCCAACAAGGTACTTGTACAACCTGACGGGAAAATCATCCTGGGCGGTCTGTTCGAAAGTATCAATGGTACCGGTCGCAACAACCTCATTCGTCTCAACACCGATGGATCCGTGGATTGTGATTTCGATCCGGAAGAAAGCACCGAAAGCCCGGATATTGAGAGTGAAAGGATCACCGGGATGATCCTACAGCCCGATGACAAAATACTGATCACTGGTGCATTTGAAGAATACGATGAAGTGGCCCGGTTTGGATTGGCCCGCGTGAACGGAATCGTCCTTTCAGCAACCAGCCTGATTTATTACGGCCGCACCGATGGCACCATATGGTCAACCGCCGGAGATGGTACAGCCGATCAATTCATCACAAACGGCAACAGACCCACGATCTCTCCTGATGGCAACTACCTTCTCTTCCACAAGGGTCCGGAAGCGAACCGTAGCAATCAAGACATCTATGTGAGGGACATGAATACAACGGTGGAGACGTTGATCTTTAATAACAACGATTTTGCGGTCAGTTACGGTTGGACTGCCAACAGCGCCAAAATTGTCTTCGATTACCAATGCGGAATTTATACCATGAACCCCGATGGGACGGGTATGACTTCTATCCAGTCGGCAGATTGTTTTGATGATGGACCTGCTGTAAGGGCCAGCGATGGACAGGTTGCATTCCACAACCAGACCGGCATTTTCACGATCACCAGCGCTGGCGGCGGAAGAACACAAGTGCCAAACACCGTTGCCGGGGATTACTTTCCGGCCTGGTCTCCCGACGGGCAATGGATCAGCTTCACGCGATACATCATGCCAGCCGGAACCTTCGCCGGCATGTACAAAATCAAACCTGATGGCACCGGACTTACGGCACTTACAGCGACACTCCTTCCCGGAGAAACTCTTGGATCTGTTGACGGCAGTCCGGCGATGTGGACAGCAGATGGCCTTGCTATTGTGATGCCGGGAGTTATCGATTGTCGCCCAGGATTGTTTGAAGTCGCTGTTGACGGCAGTGGTACCATCCAACGAATCGAATCTACTTTTTCAGGAGCAGGTCCAGATTTCGCAGGAGGCATACTGGGAAACCCTACGCTTTATTATTTACCTCTTCGGCTTATTCCTTCCATCAGTTCCTTCGCTCCCACGAATGGAATGGTTGGTACACTTGTTTCCATCTTCGCGAGCAATATCAGCGCGACGGCCAGCAACAACATAGTAACCTTTAACGGTACGCCCGCCGTAGTCACTGGTGTCTCAACGGGTGTCGTCTTTGCTGTTGTGCCCGGCGGGGCCACCACGGGTCCAATCACCGTGTCAAGGGGTTGTACACCGGCCACGAGCGCAACCAATTTTGTGATTGATCCGCTTACACGCCCGGCATGCAGCATTGCTCAGACATTCAACGGTACAACAGATTATGTGGAGGTTCCGGATCAATCGGCGCTGCGGCCCGCATCAGTAACGGTTGAAGCCTTCATCAGACTCAAGACATTTCCCTCCGGTTCTAAAATTGGAATTGTGATCAAACGCACAGGTACGGCTGCTTTCGATGCCAACTGGCAGCTCGAATTGCTGGACCAAAATGACATTCGTTTCAGCTATTTCGATGGGGCTATATGGCAAAACAATGATACGGACACGAACCCCATCACCAACCTCAACCAGTGGTACCACGTGGCAGCTACTTATACTGCTGGCGAAGTGAAATTGTATGTTGACGGCGCACTACTAAAAACATTTACGGGAAGGCCGCCAATTCGTACCGACTATACGGGCCAGGTGCAGCTTGGCCGAGGGTTCGATGGTTACCTGAATGCCGATATCGACGAAGTGCGCGTATGGAATCTTGCCAGGGCAACGGAAGAAATTCAATTGAACATTAATGGATCATTGTCTGGAGCTGAAACGGGTCTTGTGGCGTACTATAGACTAAACAATACGACGATTGGCGCCGGTGCAACTGTTCCCAACGATGCGGCAATCACAGCAGCCTCTGCCAATGGCACGACATTCGGATCCGCCACCTCACCGGCTTATGTATATGATGGCCCTCTCGCGCCAAACTCACCAGTAGACGGATCATCCTGCGGCGCTGGCCCAGTTACGCTTTCAGTGAGCGGCGCTGCTGCAGGAGGATTCAGGTGGTATACCGCGCCGACAGGTGGCACCGCGATTGGTGGTGCTATTAATGGAACCTTCGTCACACCAAGCCTGACCGTAACAACAACCTACTACGCAACGCTAAACAACGGAACCTGTGAGAGCCTTGCTCGTACTCCCGTCGTTGCAACCATCAATACGCCACCAGGTGCGCCTTCGACAACAGGCGCTTCAGCTTGCCTCCCTACAAGTCTTGTTATATCAGCCAGCGGTGGGGTTAATGGTCAGTACAGGTGGTACACGGTGTCGAGTGGCGGAACGGCTATTGGCGGT
>JAEUUD010000175.1 GCA_016787625.1 Cyclobacteriaceae bacterium | reverse complement strand
AGACACTACCAGAAAATCTATCATGAAATTGTGCTTGCCGTGCGCGGCTACACGGGGACATTCTTTGGTAACGCGCCTAAACAATACGCGCTTGGCGGTGTTGACAATTGGTTTGGCAATACCATCAACTATTCAGGTGTCAAGAATCCACTGTATGTAAAGTCAGGATACAATGAAAATCTGATTTTCACTGAGTTTGCAACAACCTTGCGTGGCTTTGACTATGCCACACTGTATGGAACAAGTGTCGCCATGTTCAATGCGGAGTTCAGGTTGCCGATTGTACGGGCTCTTGCAGGTGGCTCGGTATCTTCAAGCTTCTTTAGGAACATGCAGTTTACGGCATTCTACGATATCGGTACCAGTTGGACAGGAGCGCCTCCTATCAATTCTGAAAACACCTTGCGCACCGTTGAGATCAAGGCTACACCATTCCTGATCGATTTGAAACAATACCTGAACCCCTGGCTCTATAGTTATGGATTCGGTTTCCGCTCCATGATGCTGGGGTACTATCTGAAGTTTGACTATGCGTGGCCGGTTGAAAACTACACCGTGAAAGATCCTCGCATCATGGTTTCAGTTGGCCTTGACTTCTGATCCGCTCCTATTCACAGATTGCCGTATCTTGCGCAAAAGAATACTATGCTACGTTCAATGACCGGCTTTGGACAAGCTGATGCCGTAGTGGACAACGGCACCATTCACGTGGAAATCAAATCACTGAATTCTAAATTCCTTGATCTCAGTTTGCGGCTTCCCTCCATACTTACTGACAAGGAAATGGAAATCCGAGCCATGATTCAGGAACAGCTTGAACGAGGTAAGATTACCGTCACCGCCGAGTATAGGCAAAGCAACCCAGACCAGGTTGCCCGGCGTTACGATGAAAGGATGTTTGTCACACACTACACCGAACTGAAGAAACTTGCTGATAAAGTGATGGCGCCCTATGACAATCTTTTTGAGATGGCCCTCCGTTCACCCGATGTTGCTCTCGACCAGCATGAGATCACCGATCCGGTCGCTTCCGAAAAAGCTGCTCAATCCATCAGCGCCGCACTTGAACAGTTGAATAAGTTTCGCCAGGATGAAGGTAAAGCCCTGGAAGAAAAACTGAGAGGGTATGTGAAGACCATTGATTCATTATTAAACAGGGTAGAGGAACTGGATCCGTTGCGGGTTGAGAAGATCAGGTCAAGGATCAAAAAAAATGTTACCGATTTTTTTGGCGACGAGGGATTTGATGCCAATCGTCTGGAGCAGGAGATTATTTTTTATATCGAAAAACTGGATATCCACGAAGAGCGGGTACGCTTGCGCACGCACCTGCATTATTTTCTTGAATCCATGAAGGATAAGCAATCTACAGGCAAAAAACTCGGCTTTATTGCTCAGGAGATCGGACGCGAAATCAATACCATCGGCTCCAAGGCCAATGATGCAGGCATGCAGCGGGAGGTGGTCATGATGAAAGAAGAACTGGAAAAGATCAAAGAACAATTAAGCAACGTCCTCTGACGTTATCCTGACAAACCCCGACATCGGGATGCGCATCCGCGAAACCATCCGACTCCTTGTTTTTGTTGGCATGAGTCTGCCATACACAGCCTTCTCTCAGACCTCGGCGATTACTGGTTTGTGGAGAAATGAGCAATTTGGGTATGCCATGGACCTTGAGCTCAACAAGGACGGGTCCGGGATCTTCGAGGGTGAAGCCTTGCGATATACGGTTCAAGGCAGTGTATTAAGGATAACCTCCGGAGGCGAAATCACAGACTATCAATTCAAGGTTGAAGGCGCACGTCTGACCCTGAGCGGTGGTGACCTTGATGGTTTGGTGGTGTTTCAGCGTCCTGCAACCCAAAAGAAGGACGGTCCATCCACCCAGTCGTATAGCCCGACATCAAAAGAAATCCTTGGCCTTTGGTCGGGAGATGGTGAAATGATCGAATTCAAACCCAATGGAAACTGCATGTATGGTGGGAATGAGTACGTGTACAAAGTTTCTCAAGGACACATTATTATAGATACGCCAGCGGGAAGCGTGATCTTTCAGTATGCGCTCGATCGAGGAACCCTCGTATTGACGGCCAACGGACAAACCTCGAAGTACACGCGTCCCGATGGGTATGAAGCAGATCAATCAGCCCGTGCGTCGACCAGGGGGCAGAACCCCAGGGAACTTGTTGGTCAATGGTGTTATATGAAGATGAGTACGCAGTCACAAACAAGCCGCTGCATCACACTCTATCAGGATGGCACCTATGTATACGCCGGAGAAAACTCCATGAGTGTGAACACACCTGAACTGAGCGGCGGCACCTCGTCACAGAATAGTGACAAAGGTGTGTGGTATGTTGAAGGCGACAGAATTTACTATGATTCCCCAACCATGGGGAAGGGTTCTTATCGTCTTGAAAAACGAAACCATCCCAAAAATGTGAACGACCCGATGATTGTTCTTGACGGAGAGCCGTATGTAACCGCAACGCGCCGTTCGCCCTGGCGGTAGCGACAATCCCTTTATTTCGTTACATTTATCATACCGCTGAATATTTCACGAAAACATCGTACAATATGAGCTCAAGAATTTCTCGCAGAAGCTGGTTCAAATCGGCCATGGTTGCCGGTACTGCTATGCCCTTCGGTTTATCCCTTGTTCAGGAACTAATGGCCGCGCCGATGAGCCAGGCTGAACTCGATTTTTCTGCTTTGAAGAACGGCAAACTTATCAGGCTTGGTTCCAACGAGAACCCCTATGGCCCTTCCATGAAGGCACGCGAAGCGATCAAACAGTCCATCACGGAAGGAAATCGCTATTCATTCGAACAAGCAGATGAAATCAGACAGATGATTGCTGCAAAGGAAGGCGTGTCAACCGATCACATTCTGCTCACAGCCGGTTCAGGCGAAGTGCTCGCTATATCGGGGATGAGTGTGGGGCTTGAAGGCGGTTCTGTACTGTCAGCATGGCCAACCTTCACCATGTTGATGAACTTCGCAGAGAAGTACAATGCGCGGTGGGACAGGGTTAACCTTGATGCCAACATGGCTCATGACCTCGAGGCAATGGCTTCTGCGGTGAAGCCTGACACCAAATTGGTGTTTGTCGTTAACCCAAATAACCCGACAGGTACCGTGGTCGACAATACCCGATTGAGGAATTTCTGCATTGAAACATCCAAGAAGGCAACTGTATTCTCGGATGAAGCTTACCTGGAGTTCCTTGAGCCGTCTCAGCAATCCTCTATGGTGGATCTCGTGCGACAGGGTCACAATGTGATCGTGTCAAGAACCTTTTCGAAAATCTACGGCCTCGCAGGTATGCGCATCGGCTACGCGGTGGCCAAGCCAGATATGATTAAGAAAATGGCCAAGTATCAGATGGGGACCATTATTAGTCAAGCTGCCCTCGCTGCCGCGAAAGCTAGTCTGGGTGATGAGGAATTCATGTCCTATACCCGCAAGATGAATGCTGAGGCGCGTACTTATTTTACCGATTACCTCGACCGCAGGAAGTGGTTCCACGGAAAATCATTGACCAATGTGGTTCTTTTCCCAGCGCCTAAAGATGGCAAGACAATCCTCGAGCAAACCATGCAGCGTGGATACCAGATTCGTGTGTGGGATTATCAGGACAAGGAATGGTGCCGTGTCAGCATTGGTACACTCGACGAAATGAAATCCTTTGTAAAGGCTTTCGATGAAGTGGTAGCATAGCCAGCACTAGGCCTGGACAGAATTCCTACTCCTCACTAACAAGTACCCAACGTAAGCGGTTAGCCCAACGGTAAGGGCAATCATGGTCATGTAGTGCCCTGAAGTTTGGCCAAGCCAGGTGGACACCGATTTGTCGATGCTGTGCAATCCCATAAAAAGTACGCTGGCAAAAATGAGAAGCAGCACTGCATTGTAGGATGGTGAGTGTCTGTGCTCAGCAGGCACAATGTCTGCATCATTGATCAGTAGAATAAGAAAGGCCGTCAGCAGGGGAAGCACCAGCCCGTTGAGGGCTTGAACCATCAGAATTACAGGAATCGGTTTAACACCACTGATGCCGAACAGAAAACCTGTGAGCAATACCAATCCCCAGGTCCACCGGCGACGATTGACGTTCCAGCCAAACACCGATGAAGCGATAATCGAAGCGGCATAGGGTGATGTGATGGCAGATGAAAATCCGGCAGCAAACAAACCTATGCCCAGCGCAAGGGGTCCCAGAAATCCAAGATTCTGTTTCAGTGATTCAGATAACTCCGCAAAACTGGTAAATGCCGGAACAGCTGTTCCAGCGATAAGAATGGCTGCGGTAATGGCGCCTCCAATAGCAACAGAGATGGTTAATCCGATCCGCATAAGCGGAATGGTCTGCCCCTTGCTTACGCCGGAGCCGAGGAAAATATTGTAGGGAACGATGGTTGTACCCACCAACCCCAACGTCAATAATTCTGATCCTGAAGGAATAGCTGGGACCAATGCACCCTTCGTGTATTCCGTCAATGTAAACTCGGTATCGAAGGCGAGCACAAAAAAAGCGATGCCCATGAGGCCAACGAGGAAGGTCATCAGCCAACTGATGGTTTGCTTTTTATCGGTGTACAGAATAATGGCGACGATGGCAGTAAGGACAATCGTAATGACACTGAAATCCACGGAAATGAAGAGGCTTAATCCGGAAACACCGCCGAGAATGTTTCCTGCCTCATAGGCTGCACAGCCAAGGATAACCGGACCACCAAGCAGAAAATTCAGAATCTGACCTCGTTGTTGCCCGTGCTTTTTGATCAGTGCCTGACCCATCGTGAGTCCGCTGGCGATGGCAAGACGCGCCGAAACTTCCTGGAGCAGAATGCAGGCTATGGTGGAGAAGGTCACAGCCCATAGGAGATTCAATTGAAACTGAGACCCCGCTGAGGCCGCCGTTGTCACTGTACCGGGGCCGATAAAGGCTGCAGAGATAACCGACCAAAGAATGACAGTTGATAAGGTTTTGGCCGGCTTCATATTCTACTGTTGCTCGCGGGAATGCCGAGTAGCTCAGTCGATTTACCTGGTAGCCTCAGGACTGATGAATCCTCCGAAATAAACCGCATTCATCAGCATCTTGTTGGTGCCGAACCAGAATGCCCGAAACGCAACATCCTCGGTGAAGCCAATGACCCGGCCGCGCCCCATGGCGGAAACGCCAATTCCGGAACTGTTCTTGAATTTCGGATAGTTTTTCTTCGACATGTAACCACTGAGCATG
>JAEUUD010000174.1 GCA_016787625.1 Cyclobacteriaceae bacterium | reverse complement strand
TTGAGAACAATTTTGCGAGCATGGAATTTCTTCCGGACGCCATTAAGGGGCAGAAATTCTATGACCCGGGAAAGAATCCCCGTGAAGACGAGCTGAGAACCTATTTGAGAAACCTGTGGAAAGAAAAGTACGGATACTAAAACTCAACAAATACCCAATTCCCAGTTCATGCAGCGTCTGATCTTCGACTACTCTCCTTTCTATTTTGCGCTCTGCCTTGTCATTGGGTTTGGCTATGCATGGTTGCTGTACACCGCCCGGTATTCGTGGAGTAAGTCATTCAATAGAATCCTCTTTGCACTGCGCGCCCTGTTGGTCACGCTGCTGTTTATGTTGCTGCTTGGTCCGGTGCTTAGACAAACAAAGAACATTTTTGAGAAACCGACTTGGGTGTTTCTTATTGATAATTCCAAATCAGTAAAGCAGACAACGGACACAACGGCGCTGCTCTCGGGCATGCGGGGCGTTGCAGAGGCTGTTGCTCAGCAAGACGTAGACGTTGAGTGGAGCACGTTAGATGCTGTGACGGACAGCATCCTCTTCGATCATCGCACGTCAGACCTTTCGTCTTCACTCAAGCAGGTGGTCGTCCGCCATGAAGGCAAAAACCTCGCAGGCATCGTCCTGGTTTCGGATGGTATCTACAACAATGGGGTGTCTCCACTCTATCAGCCCCTGCGGATTCCTGTATTTACGGTTGGCATAGGTGACACCGTTCAACGTGCAGATCTGGTCCTGAGAAACGTGGCGTACAATCGGGTGGTCTACCAGGGGAACAAGTATCCCCTGCGTGCCGAAGTGGGAATGAGCGGCCTTCCCAATCGCGATATCACCGTGACCGTGAGGAATCATGGAAAGGTCCTTCAGAAAATAACGAAGAACACCGGCGACAAGTCCTTGCTCGATTTTGATTTCCAGTTGGATGCTGCAACACCCGGGATACAGCGCCTGGAAATAAGGCTTGACCAGGTTGCCAACGAATCGAATCTTTCCAACAACAGGGCAGCCGCTTTTGTTGAGGTGGTGGAAGGAAAGAAAAAGATACTTCTGATCGCCGGCTCACCGCATCCTGACATCAAGGCACTCGCTTCAGTGGTAGAAAAGAATTCAAACTATGAATTCCTTGTCCACTTGCCGGGAATCAAGGAACAACCGCAATCAGCTTTAGCCGGAAAAGATCTTGATATGGTCATCGCCCATCAGAGCCCGGATATTGATGGGAGGACCACGAACCTGTTGACGGGTTACATCAAAGAAAAGGTTCCGGTGCTGGTCATTGTCGGTCAGCGTACCCAATTGCGCACCCTTCCGGCGGCAGGTGTCCCTGTTGTGTTTGAGCCTTCGGCGCAACGTGACGAAGTGCAACCGGTATTGAACAGCAACTTTCAGGATTTTGGATTTTCGATGGATGTTGGCGCTACGGTTGCGCGTTATCCACCCACGGGTGTTCCGTTCGGCAAGTTCACCTACCCGACTTTTGCCAGAACGATCATGTTTCAGCGGATCGGAAACCTGATCACCGAACGCCCGCTCTTAATGACCCTTGACCTGGATGGTCACAAGCTTGGTGTCGTCATTGGTGAGGGCATTTGGAAATGGCGCCTCAACGAATCCCAGGAGACAGGTAAGACCATCGCTTTCGATGAAATTTTCTCGAAGCTTCTGCAATACCTCAGTACAAAAGACGACCGGAAGAAATTCAGGTCATTTCCGCTGCAGCATGAGTTTACCAGTGATGGGCCCGTTGTGATGGAGAGCCAGGTGTACAATGATTTGTTTCAGCCAGTGTATGGACACACCGTGCAGATAGACATTCGCAACGAAGAAGGTAAGAGCACCACGTATCGCTATGTGACCGGACCCGGAAGCAGCAGTCGCTATCGAATTGGAGGATTGGCTGAGGGTATCTACCGGTACACGTCCACAACGGAAATCAATGGCAAGCGTGAGGCGGCGGCAGGTGAGTTCCTCGTGGTTGAGCAGAATCAGGAATCACGGAACCTCACTGCCGATTTTGGACTTTTGAGAAAACTGGCGAAGAGCACGGATGGGAAATTCTACAAGTCAGCGGAGTTAAACCTTCTTGGTCAGGATCTCGCGGCGCTCGAGTCCAAGACGACCATTCACACAGAAGAGACTTTCAATCCCCTGATCAACCTCAAGCTGGTGTTCGTGCTTTTGCTGGCATTGGTTTCTGCAGAGTGGGTTCTCAGAAAATTTGCAGGCGCCTACTAAAAAAGAAAAGGTGCCCATCGGGGACACCTTTCTGTTGCATATCTGAACTAACTAGTTCTTTTCTTTTGAGGCTTTGGTTTTCTTCACCTTGATTGTCAGGGCATCAGCCTTGCCATCATGGTCAGCAAGGATGGTTCCGCCTTCCTCGACTTCACCCTTGAGGATCTCCTCGGCAACCGGGTCTTCGAGGTACTTCTGGATGGCCCGATTGAGTGGCCTTGCGCCAAACTGAGCGTCGTAGCCTTTCTCTGCGAGAAAATCCTTGGCTTTTTCAGTCAGCTCCACATGGTATCCGATGGACAATATTCTTGCAAAGAGCTTGCCCAAAGTAAGATCGATGATCTGGTGGATGTGTTCGCGCTGCAGTGAGTTGAACACAATCACATCATCCAAACGGTTGAGGAACTCCGGAGAGAAGGCCTTCTTCAAAGCACTTTGAATGGTGCTCTTCATGATTTCTTCTTCGTTCGCCTGCTTTGATTTGGTGGCAAACCCGATTCCTGAACCGAAATCCTTGAGGTCACGAACACCGATGTTGGAGGTCATGATGATGATGGTGTTGCGGAAATCAACGCGGCGGCCCAATCCGTCAGTGAGGATACCATCATCAAGAACCTGTAACAGGATGTTGAAGACATCGGGGTGCGCCTTCTCGATCTCATCGAGCAGCACAACACTGTAGGGTTTCCTTCTTACTTTTTCCGTGAGCTGACCACCTTCTTCATAACCGACATAGCCGGGAGGCGCTCCAACAAGTCGCGACACGGAGAACTTCTCCATGTACTCGCTCATGTCGATGCGTACCAGGGCATCCTCCTTATCAAAGAGGTACATGGCCAACACCTTGGCGAGCTCCGTCTTTCCTACACCGGTGGGACCGAGGAATACAAAGGAACCGATCGGTTTTTTAGGATCTTTCAATCCTACGCGTGTGCGCTGGATGGCTTTTGTCAGTTTCTTGATGGCCTCCTCCTGTCCGATCACTTTTCCGCTGAGTTCCGTGGCCATACCAAGGAGCTTGTTGCTTTCTTTCTGAGCAATGCGGTTGGTGGGGATGCCGGTCATCATGCCGATCACATCGGCAACGTTGTCTTCGGTCACCGTATATTTTTCCGTCCGGGTTTTTTCTTCCCAGCGGGCTTTGGCCAGATCAAGTTGTTCAATCAGCTTCTTCTCCTTGTCACGGAGTTGGGCGGCCTCTTCATACTTCTGACTCTTCACCACGCGGTTCTTCTCCTTCTTCACATCCTCGATTGCCTCTTCAAACTTGACGATGTCTTCAGGGACGTGGATGTTGTTGATATGCACACGCGCACCTGCTTCGTCGAGTACGTCGATGGCCTTATCGGGAAGGAACCTGTCGCTGATATACCTGTCGGACAACCGAACACATGCCGTAATGGCCTCTTTGGTATAGTTGACGTGGTGGTGATCCTCGTATTTTTCCTTGATGTTATCCAGAATCTGGATCGTCTCCTCCACCGTTGTTGAATCGACCATCACCATCTGGAACCGGCGGGCAAGCGCTCCGTCCTTTTCTATGTACTGACGGTACTCGTCAAGCGTCGTTGCTCCAATGCATTGTATTTCACCGCGCGCCAGGGCAGGCTTGAACATGTTGGATGCATCAAGGGATCCTGATGCGCCACCTGCACCGACGATGGTATGAAGTTCGTCGATGAAGAGAATGACGTCTTGCGACTTCTCCAATTCATTCATGACGGCCTTCATCCGCTCTTCGAACTGTCCGCGATATTTGGTACCGGCGACCAGTGAAGCAAGATCCAGGGTGACTACTCGTTTGCCGAATAGTACGCGGGATACTTTTTTCTGAATGATGCGCAGGGCAAGGCCCTCAGCGATGGCTGTTTTTCCCACACCGGGTTCACCGATGAGGATCGGGTTGTTCTTCTTCCTGCGTGACAGGATTTGCGCTACGCGTTCAATTTCTTTTTCACGTCCGACTATCGGATCGAGCTTGTTGTCTTCTGCCAGTTTGGTGAGGTCGCGACCAAAGTTGTCGAGTACAGGCGTTCTCGACTTTTCAGCGCCTTTCTTTTCCTTGCCCGGTGTTCCTGTGCTGCCCGAACCACTGGCGCCAAACATCTTGGATGAATCATCATCAGGATCATCTGTGTCCTGGGATGCCGTAGGATGGTCGTGCTGGTACTCCAGCATTTCTTTCACGACGTCATAAGCCACATCAAACTTGTTGAGGATCTGAGTAGCCAGGTTGTCCGGATCGCGAAGAATGGAAAGCAGCAAGTGCTCCGTGCCGATCAGTTGTGCCTTGAAGACTTTTGCCTCGAGGTAAGTGATCTTCAGCACTTTTTCAGAAGCCCTTGTCAGCGGAATGTTGGAAAGATTCTTCACCTGATGGGTAGCGGTGCCTTTTGAAACTTTTTCGATTTCACTGCGAAGCTCATCGATGGGCACGCCGAGTTTCTTCAGCACGCCCACAGCAACGCCTTCACCTTCCCGGATCATGCCCAGGATCAGGTGCTCCGTTCCAATATAATCGTGTCCCAACCGTAAGGCTTCCTCCCGGCTAAGGGAGATCACTTCTTTGACGCGGTTAGAGAATTTTGCTTCCATCAGGAGGATTGCTTTATGTTATAAATGTAGGCTGACGACCCTTCAAATGCAACTGGCTATAAGGCCGCGAATGGCGTCTGAATGATCCGTATTACCCTTAAACGCCGGGCAAAAATTATTTGTTCAATTTGCTCTTCAGAGATGCTTCGATGACCTGCCCGGCATGGGGTCCGACACAACTGATGAGATCAATGATGCTGAGGTTGGGAACAAAAGCTTTGCCAAAGACCTGTTGATAGGGATGCGGATGATAAAACGTCCGGTTCTCAAAGCCTGATTTCGCAGAAATTACCCCACGTAGGTCATGAAATGAAGGCGCAGGCTCATAGGTTGTCGTTGGTGTCACGGATTTTTTCCAGCCAAGCCATTTCAGACACAATGACAGGATGCGACGGTTGAGGTCGGTCAGCTGGCGTTCACCCGAGAAGATCTCAGCGTGGAGTTCATCG
>JAEUUD010000173.1 GCA_016787625.1 Cyclobacteriaceae bacterium | reverse complement strand
CTGGCTGATGGACAGGTTACCGAACATCTGACGGAGTTGATCATTCAAAATGGCAAGGACTGTATCACAGTTGGCACGCATGGCGTCGAGGCCTGCCTGTGCCTGTGCTGTTTTCTTCTTCCCTTCAAATCCGAAAGGCATCGTTACAATGCCTACAGTAAGAATGTCCATCTCCTTGGCAATCTTGGCAAGGATGGGTGCCGCACCAGTGCCGGTACCTCCGCCCATGCCGGCGGTGATAAAGACCATCTTGGTGTTTGCGAGCGCTTCGCGGATCTGATCCCTGCTTTCCAATGCTGCCGCGCGTCCTACTTCAGGATTTGCTCCGCAACCCAGGCCTTCCGTGAGGCTGGTGCCTATTTGCAGCTTGGTGGGTACCGGACTGCTGTTGAGTGCCTGTAAATCTGTATTGCACACGATGAACTCCACATCCTTGATGCCGAGCCGATACATGTGATTGACAGCGTTGCTGCCTCCGCCGCCCACGCCGATCACCTTGATGATGGACTTGGGGTGTCTGGGCAGATCGAATTTGTATGTTGCTCCTGGTTGAAACATAACCGTTATTGTTTAGTGGTGTCGTTCATTTAGTATTCATTCTTTCCGTCAAGGTCATCGATCAACAATCCTTTCGTCTTATTGAGGATACTGCTGAAGAAGTCGGACGTCGGTTTTGACTTCTTCACTTTTACAGTCACCTTGTTCTCCATGGCTTCGCGGTAGCGTTCTTCGCGCTCATCCAGTGAGCGGAAGCCTGCCAGTACCAATCCGACGGCCGTCGCATACATGGGACTCTTCACCGCCTCCATCTTGCTTTTGCCAAGGTGTTCATTGGGATAGCCAATCCTTGAGTCCATGCCGGTCATATATTCGACCAGATGCTTGAGGCTGTTGAGCTGTGATCCGCCGCCGGTAATCACGATGCCGCCGGCAAGGCGATTCTCGAAGCCACAGCTGATAATTTCCGTGTGGCACATCTCGACGATCTCTTCCATGCGGGCCTGAATAATATTGGAGAGGTTCTTGACAGAAATTTCCTTGGCCGAACGATTCCTGATTCCTGGAATCGAGACCACTTCATTCGGGTTGGCCTCTTCAGCGATGGCCTTACCGAATTTTGTCTTCAACTGCTCCGCCTGCTTGGCCATCACCATCAAGCCAGTCTGGATGTCATTGGTAAGGATATTACCCCCGAACGGAATGACCGCCGTGTGCCGGATGATGTTGTCATAGAAGATGGCAATGTCTGTGGTGCCTCCACCGATATCGATGAGACATACGCCAGCTTCCTTCTCTTCATCACTGAGTACTGCAAGGCTTGATGCCAGTGGCTCGAGAATCAGGTTGTCAATTTCGAGCCCTGCCCTGCGCACGCACTTGTTGATGTTGTTGATCGCGCTGGTCTGTGCTGTGATGATGTGGAAATCAGCCTCCAGCTTGACTCCACTCATACCTACAGGGTCCTTAATACCTTCTTCATAATCCACCGTGTAGTCCTGAGGCATCACGTGAATGATCTCGCTACCGGGAGGGATGACGATGCGGTACATGTCTTCCGTCAGGCGGCTTACATCCTCGATGCTGATTTCATCATCGTTTGACGATCGTGTGATGCTGCCGTGGTGGATGGTGCTCCGGATGTGCTGACCGGCGATACCCACGTTGACCACGCCAATGTCGATGCCAGACATGTCGCTGGCTTCTTTCACGGCTTTTTCAATGGCATACACCGTTTTATCAATGTTGGTGACGATGCCCTTGATGACGCCCTCGGACTCAGCCTTTCCCATGCCGAGCACCTCGAGTTTGCCGAACTCATTCTTCCGGCCAACGATGGCACAAATCTTCGTTGTACCGATATCGAGGCCTACGACTATTTTTCCTTTTTCCATAGCTTCAAAAAATTATAAGTGGTTGTTAAAAAAATTCAGTTTATATATTGTTAGTGAGCGATTACCTGTCCTTCAAACTTCAGATTCACGCGTTCATATTTAGTCCACCCTTTTTGAGGAAGGATCTCCTTATAGAACACCATGAGCTTATCAAACTTGTCTTCATACCTCTCTGTCGTACCAAATTCCACGAGCTGGCCGGTCACCTGTGGATAGATCACGACCTCACCCTTTCCATTGATATCCAACTGGGCGATCTGCGCTTTCCAAAACGGATCATCCGTAACGAACTCAATCACCTCCATAAGCTTCTGACCTTCTTCCGTCTTGTTCAGGTCACCGGACTCAACAAGCTTCCTGGTCATGGCACCGCTGATGATCATCACACGTGATGAAAATTTGTCTGAAACACCCATGATAACGCCGTCTTCGGCGATATAAGCATCGGGTGCGTCATCCTGTACGATTCTGGCAATTGGTCTCCTGAGCTCAACATTGACGATCAGGTTTCCTTTGAGGTCGCCATAGATATCCGCATCAGCAATATGCCGATCCATCATCAGTGCCTTTTCGATGCTCTTCAGGTCAATCCGGTCGATGGATTCGCCTTTCAGTGACTGGCCACCCTTGCCGATCAAGGAGGCAACGTCGACCTCATCCAGGAAATGGTTGTCACTGATATTGTCGATATCGACAATCACATTCTTACACATGACACCTCCCTGCTTGCGTTCGCTGAAAGCAATCAGAAAGAACACCAGGGCAAGTCCTGCTGCCATCCACAATTCCTTTCGTATGGAGAACTTAACCTTCATATTTTCTGCTAAGCATTTTTCGTATCGGTTTCACAAACAAGTCAATATCTCCGGCGCCGACGGTGGCAAGCACTTCGATATGCATCGTATCCAGGGTTGACAACAGGTCTTTTTTTGATGTCTTAATCTTCACAGGACTGGTAATCTTGCTAAAGATCATCTCCGACGTAACGCCCGGAATGGGTAGTTCCCGCGCAGGATAGATATCAAGGAGTACCAGTTCATCTGCCAGGCTTAAGCTTTGTGCGAATCCATCGGTGAAGTCGCGGGTGCGGGTAAACAGGTGTGGCTGAAAAACGACAGTGACCTTGCTGTCTGCGTACATCGCCTTGAGCGACTTGAGGAAGGCCTCTATTTCAGCAGGGTGATGCGCATAGTCATCGACATACACACATCCGTTTTTGTTGAACACATATTCAAACCTGCGCTTCACTCCTTTAAAAGAAGCCAGCGCTTCACGGATCGTCCGGTCATCGATCTGAAGCTGCCGGGTGGCCAGGATAGCGGCAATGGCATTTTCTACGTTGTGGAATCCAGGGACGCCGAGCTGAATAGAATCGATCTTCTGGCTGCCGCCGATAAAATCGAATGAAAAAAATCCACTGTTGGCTTTAACATTGCCGGCAAAAAATTGTCCCTGGTCCAGTCCGTAGGTCTTAACATGAATGCCCTGATTCTTATCGGCCAGTGAAGCGACCGAGTGATGAATGGCAAGAGATCCTTTGGCCTCAATCTGACCAATAAACTCCCGATACGCTTCCAGCATAGTCTTGTGGTCGCCGTAAATGTCAAGATGATCGGCATCGGCAGAAGTGACGACGGCATTGTTGGGGTGCAACCGCAGGAATGAACGGTCAAACTCATCGGCCTCCGCCACAACGATGGTGTTGCTGTTTACCTGGCCATTCATCACCAGATTTGAATCATAATTGGTCGTAATGCCACCCAGCAGTGCCACCATATCCTTTCCAGCCGTCTTGAGGATGTGCGCAATCATGGAAGACGTGGTGGTCTTGCCATGTGTTCCCGCAACAGCAATCGTATAGTAGTCTTTGGAAATCAGTCCAAGTACTTCAGAACGCTTGAGGATGGAGAAGTCCTGATCACGTAGATAGTTGAACTCGGCATGGTCTTTAGGAATAGCCGGTGTAAAAATCACGAGGGTTTTTTCCCGGGTGATGTATCCGGGTATAAACGCCATGTTGTCTTCAAAGTGAAGCTCCATCCCCTCTTCAATCAATTCATGCGTCAACGGTGTCGGAGTTTTGTCATAGCCGGCGATGCGCAAGCCCTTGTGCTTGAACCACCGTGCGAGGGCGCTCATGCCGATACCTCCTATGCCTAGAAAATAGATACTATCGTAGTCGCTGAACTTCATGCGAGCAAGGTTTCTATTTCCGTTACGATTTCTTCTGCCGCGTGCGGCTTACCAAGCCTTCCGATTCGGTCACTTAATGTTTCACAGCGCTGCCTGTTGTTCAACAAAGTCACGACGGTATCAACCAGTTGCGTACGCGCCTCCTGATCGGTGACTAGTATGGCTGCTTCCTGCTTCACCAGCGCCATCGCATTCTTCGTCTGATGGTCTTCGGCTACATTAGGCGACGGTACGAGCACGGCGGGTTTTTTCGCCAGGCAGAGTTCTGAAATCGACAAGGCACCTGCACGGGAAATGACCACGTCGGCGGCTGCATAGGCGAGATCCATCTCTTTCAAAAAATCAAACAGCCTGACATGGCTCATGTCTTTACCCGCTACCTGGGCTTTCACTGTTTCAAAGTATACCTTGCCTGTCTGCCAGATCACCCTCACATTGGCTTGAATCAATTTGTCCAGACCCAACAGCATGCTTTCATTGATTGTTCTGGCGCCGCCGCTGCCGCCAAGTACCAGGAGTACCTTTTCTGCATTACTAAATCCGAAGTGCGTCAACGCTGCCAATCTCCTTGCAGAAACATCAATAATATCCCGACGCACCGGATTGCCGGTAAGCCTGATCTTTTCTGCAGGGAAGTACTTCTCCATATCAGGGTAGGCCACACAAATGCGTTGAGCCTTGCTTCCTAATTTCTTGTTCGTTAGCCCTGCGTATGAATTTTGTTCTTGCAACAGCGTTGGAACGTTGAACTGTGTCGCAGCCAGCATCATGGGACCGCTGGCATAGCCGCCCGTTCCAATCGCGACATGAGGACGAAATGTTCTGACAATTTTGCGGGCCTTCCAGTAGCTCACGATCAGCTTGATGGGAAACATGATGTTTGACAAAGAGAGGCTTCTTTTGATGCCGGCAATCCACAAGCCCACAATTCTGTAGCCGGCATCTGGAACACGAACCATTTCCATTTTGCCTTCAGCACCAACGAAAAGAATATCTGCATCCCGGTGTTTCTCGCGGAATGCGTTAGCAATAGCGATGGCCGGAAACACGTGACCACCTGTGCCTCCGCCGCTGATAATAAGTCGATATGGTTGTTGCGTCTTCAAGCTATGCTGCTTTCGCTTCCATACTCTTTTGTTCCTCTCCTTCCGTTACCTGTCCCCAGTTCTTGTCCACTTCGCCGCGACTTACGCTGAGGATAATGCCTACCGACAGTCCTGTAAAAAGCATC
>JAEUUD010000172.1 GCA_016787625.1 Cyclobacteriaceae bacterium | reverse complement strand
CTCCATGGTCGCACGGACTTTGCCGTTGATCGAAATGGGATAAGCGTGAGAATTTACTTTCAGGTATTGCTCGTCGTATGCCGGGTATGCGGCGTTGAGGATCGTGTCTTTGTGACCGAGTAAGGACCAGAGCTCTTCGGCGATGTGCGGCGCAAAAGGAGACAAAGCGATGACCAACGGCTCAAGGACACTCCGCTTGCTGCATTTCAGGCTGCTGAGTTCGTTGACACAGATCATGAACTCACTCACGGAAGTATTGAATGAGTAATGCTCAATATCGGATGCTACTTTTTTAAGGGTTTTGTGGAGCACGCGCAATTCATCAACAGACGGCGCTTCAGTGCTGACCGCCAATTTCCCTGCGCTGTCATGGAAGAGATTCCAGAACCTTCTCAGGAATTTGTACACGCCGTCGATGCCATTGGTGCTCCAGGGCTTCGAAGCTTCCAAAGGACCAAGGAACATTTCGTACATGCGCAAGGTGTCGGCGCCGTATTTGTCGATGATGTCGTCAGGGTTGACAACGTTGTATTTTGATTTCGACATCTTTTCGATGGCCGAACCGCAGAGGTATTTGTTGTCTTCGAGAACGAACTCAGCATCCCTGTAGTCCGGCCTTGACTTACGGAAAGCATCTACATCAAGCTCGAGGCCATTTACGATGTTGACGTCAACATGAAGCGGGTCAGTCTCAAATTTATCAATGAGACCAACTGAAACGAACTTGTTGGTGCCTCGCACACGATAAACAAATCGTGAGTCTCCTGTGATCTTGCCCTGATTAATCAACTTCTTAAAGGGCTCATCAAAATTCAGGTACCCAAGATCATGAAGTATCTTGACCCAGAGCCGTGAGTACAGCAAATGTGCCACGGCGTGCTCCGACCCTCCGATATACACGTCCACCTGGTTCCAGTAGTCCAGTTGTTTCTTCCCGGCAAACTCTTTTGAATTGTGCGGATCCATGTAGCGGAGGAAGTACCACGCCGCACCAGCGTGAGTCGGCATCGTATTGCTGTCGCGCTTCTGCCCCGCTGAGAAATTGATCCAGTCATGCAGGTTGGCCAGCGGCCCTTCGCCGTTACCTGAGGGTTTGAAATTGTCAGAGTCCGGAAGTGTTAATGGCAGGTCCTTCACATCCATGGCGTATGGATCTTCCCCCTTGAAGACTATGGGAAATGGTTCGCCCCAATAGCGCTGACGGCTCCAGCCTGCATCCCTCATCTTGTAATTGATTTGCCGCTTGCCGGCTCCCTGGGCTTCCAGCTTCGCGATAATGGCCTTCATCGCTTCACGCATGACGAGCCCGTTGAACTCACCGGAGTTCACCAGGGTGGCATCATAGGTTGGGTTGGCTTCGTTGCCGTCGTAATGAGACCCGATGATGTTGGTGATCGGGAGGTTGAAGTGCTTGGCAAATTTATGATCGCGATCATCCCCGCAAGGGACAGCCATGATGGCACCGGTACCGTAGCCTGCCAATACGTACTCGCTGATCCATATCGGAATTTCTTTCTGACTGAGCGGGTTGATCGCATACGCACCGGTGAAACAGCCTGTCACTTTCTTGACTTCGGCCATCCGGTCTACTTCCGACCTGCTTTCTACATACTTGAGATATGTATCAATCTCCTTTTGCTGTGACGGCGTCGTCACCTGTTTGACCAGCGGATGCTCAGGAGCAAGCACCATAAAATCTACGCCGAAGATGGTGTCGGGCCGTGTCGTGAAGACCGTGAGTACTTTGTCTCCGGCCTCTCCCCAGCCCTCTCCAGAGGAGAGGGAGGTCTTCTTCGGAATAGAGATTTTGTCTAAGGATGACTTTATGCTTGCAAGTACGTGCGGCAAATTTGTGTTGACTTCATGGTTCTTGAATCGGATTAAAGAGAAGCCTTCATCAGCAAGAAATTCAGTTCTTGCTTCATCATATTCTTTTGTTTGCTCATGATATTCACCATCCACCTCAATAACCAGCATTTTTTCAAGGCACACGAAGTCCACAATGAAGGTTCCAATTGCATGCTGCCTTCTGATCTTATATCCTAGTTTATTATTTCGGAGTTCGTCCCAGAGAATTGCTTCTTCCGGTGTTGGATTTGACCTGTGATTTTTGGCATTAGCCTTAAGAATTGGCCAGTACTTCTTGCTTGCTGTCTCCCGGCCCCTCTCCTTAGGAGAGGGGTTCGGGGTGAGGCCAAAATCTATCATGCATCCAACACTCTTTCCGATCCAGTTGCGCTGGATATCTTTCATGGAATCGCTGAAGTCGATCTGATCAAGACCGCTCAGCAGACGCTCAGCATACTCGGTGATTCTCAGGCTCCACTGCCGCATTTGTCGCTTCACCACGGGGAATCCACCGCGGTAGCTGACGCCATTGATGACTTCATCGTTGGCCAACACCGTGCCGAGCGCTTCGCACCAGTTGACATCGGTATAAGCGAGGTAGGCAAGGCGGTAGTTCATCAAGATGTCGCGCCGGGTGTGCTCATCGTAAGTTGCCCATTCCCTGGCTGAAAAAAATTCTTTGCCTTCCGGTGTCTTGTACTTCATGTTGGGGAACGGATGACCCGCATTCCCTTCGGCAGCAAAAATCCCTACGAGGACATCGATACGCTCAGCCTTTTCTTTTTTTCTGTTGTACCAGCTATCGAAAATCTGGAGGAAGATCCACTGCGTCCAGCGGTAGTATGCCGGGTCGCAGGTCTGTACCTCGCGTGACCAATCATAGCAAAAACCAATGCGGCCCAACTGTTTCTTGAAGTTCTCAATGTTCTGCTGGGTGGACACGGCAGGGTGGATGCCATGCTCAATAGCATATTGTTCGGCCGGAAGGCCGAAAGCATCAAAGCCCATGGGGTGAAGGACATTGAACCCCTTGATGCGTTTGTAGCGCGCTACAATATCCGAGGCGATATAGCCAAGGGGATGGCCAACGTGCAGGCCTGCGCCGGAAGGATAGGGGAACATGTCCAGGACATAGTACTTCGGCTTGGTGGTATCCAGTTCGGTCTTATAAACCTGTTTTTCCTTCCACCAGGCGCGCCACTTGTCCTCAATCCTGCTGATCTCTTCCTTGCTGTATTCGGCCATTTCTCTTTAAAAATCAATGTTCAGGTGGCAAAAATAACCAATGTGGCCATAAGGCCATCCATTCATTTCAACAACTCATCAGACATGTCCGACACTCCGGTAACTCCGGTGCCGTCAGGATAATCTCTCCGTCCATTTTTGTCGTGCAAACGCACAAAAGTCACAAGTATGAAATGGACGATCCTCTTTCTATCAGTACTCAACCTGCAAGCGGTTGGTCAAACAATGATTTCTGGCAAAGTGACCGACCAGCAGGGTGCCATCGTGCCCGGCGCCAACGTGATGATTAAGGGAACCTATGACGGAGCAAGCAGCAACCAGGAAGGTGCTTTTCGTTTTACGACGACTGAAACGGGCGACCAGATTCTTTCTGTGAGCTTCATTGGCTACACCACGGCAGAACAAGCCATCGCCCTTACAGGCACACCACTCGAAGTGACGCTGGTGCTGAAGGAAGAAATCAATCAGCTTGAAGCAGTGACGATCGCAGCCGGATCTTTTACCGCCGGAGAAGAAAAGCGTCGCACCATTCTCAAAGCAGTCGACATCGCTACCACCGCCGGCGCAACGGCCGACATTGCAGGCGCCCTCAATACACTACCCGGAACAACTAAAGTCGGTGAGAGCGGCCGCCTGTTTGTCCGCGGTGGTGATGGCAGCGAGACAAGAACATTCGTTGACGGCATGGTGGTCCTGGAAGCTTACCGACCTTCAGCGCCCAACACGCCGTCCCGCGGACGCTTCATGCCCTTTATGTTTAAAGGCACAAGCTTTAGTACAGGCGGTTATTCCGCTGAGTATGGACAGGCTTTGTCATCAGCGCTTGTCTTGAATTCAAAAGACAAGGCAGAGATTTCCCAGACTGACATCGGCATTCTGTCGGTGGGCGCCGACGTTGGACATACCGAGGTGTGGGAGAGAGGATCAGTTTCAGGGAAAATTCAATACACGGATATCCGCCCATATTTCAATTTGATCAAACAGTATGTGGATTGGCATACACCCCCAACTTCATTTGAAAGCAGTGCGGCCTTTCGTCAGGAAACAGGCAAAGACGGCCTGTTCAAGTTTTATGGAACCTACAACCAGTCGCAGTACGCGATGTACAACCATGATGTCGCCCAGCCGGAAATCAAAACGCTGGTGGAGCTGGATAATACTTTCGGTTACGGCAATGGATCTTATCAGCAGTCTGTTTCAAAGAACTGGTCTGTTCGCGGTGGAATGTCATACAACTACAACCGCAATGTCTACCGTCTGGACGGTGTGCCTTACGGGGAAAAGGAAAATGGTATCCACACCAAGCTGGTGGCTGAGCATACGTTGTCCGACAAGGTAGAAGTCAGGATGGGTGGCGAAGTAATCGCCCGTGATTACGAAGCATCGATGGAAGAAAGCGGAACCGGCAACAAACTGGTGCAAGGATTTCGCGAAGTTGTCTCCGCCACATTTGTGGAAGCCGAAGCGTATGCCAGTTCTAAGTTCATCACGAAAGCCGGCGCACGCCTTGAGCACAATTCATTGACGGGCCAGGTGTCGGTGGATCCAAGAATTTCATTGGCTTATAAGCCCGGCAAATTAGGACAGTTTGCATTTGCTTACGGCCGGTTTCGGCAGTCGGTCACCAACAACTACCTGCGTGTCAATCCGACGTTGGGTCAGGAGAAGGCATCACACTACATCCTGAACTACCAGTTTATTACCGGCCAGCGCACATTCAGGGTGGAGACCTACTATAAGAAGTATGACAACCTGCTGAAGTACTTCAACGGGGATGTGAAAACCAGCAACAATACTGGTTATGGATATGCCAAAGGCATTGAATTCTTCTGGCGCGACAACCAGTCCCTTCGTAACGTAGACTATTGGGTATCCTATTCCTTTCTTGATACAGAGCGCGACTATCTGAATTTCCCTCACACCGCTGTTCCATCTTTTGCGTCAGCACATAATTTCTCTTTCGTGTATAAGCATTTTGTCCAGCCGATCAAGTGCCAGTTAGGTTTTACTTACTCATACTCCAGTGGAAGGCCATACTACAATCCAAACAATGCTGCCTTCAATACGGATCGAACCCCAAGCTACCAGGACCTGAGTGCCAACGTTGCTTATCTGCCGAAATCCTGGTTGATCATTTATTTCTCCTGCACCAATATTCTCGGACGTGACAACATTTTCGGATATACCTACGCGACAACACCGGGCACTGATGGTGTGTACGCCAGTCAGCCGGTCCGCCAACCTGCCAACCGCTTTATCTTCCTTGGACTGCTCATCACCATTTCGAAGAACAAGTCCATTAACCAGTTACCTAATCTTTAATTAACCAAACAATCAAACCAATCGTCACAATGAAAACAGCACGCATCATCTTCCTTCTTGTTGTGGTATTCAGCCAGGCAAGAGCAAATGA
>JAEUUD010000171.1 GCA_016787625.1 Cyclobacteriaceae bacterium | reverse complement strand
ATTGTGAAACACGATTACGCTCCGTACCTGGCACCCATAGAAGAAATAATAAAGATCCTTACAAGCATTGTTAAGACAAGTCAGGAATCACTATCCAAACCCATTTAACATTCATCATTCAACACTCAACATTGAATATGGCATCTTTGGCAACCAATTTCTGCGGCATCAAATCCCCCAACCCGTTCTGGTTGGCCAGCGCTCCGCCGACCGACAAGAAGATCAACGTCATCAGGGCTTTCGAAGCTGGCTGGGGCGGTGTTGTTTGGAAAACACTCGGTACACAAATCAAAAATGTCTCGTCGCGCTATTCATCTGTTGACTACAACGGCTCACGGGTCATGGGATTCAACAACATTGAGCTGATTAGCGACCGTCCCCTCGATCTCAACCTGAAAGAAATCACCGAATGTATCAAGCTGTTTCCCGACAGGGCCATGGTTGTTTCGCTGATGGCTGACAACAACCGGGATAGCTGGCACGAACTGATTCGTCAGACGGAAGATACAGGCGCGCATGGTATTGAGTTGAACTTCGGATGTCCCCATGGCATGACTGAACGCGGGATGGGAGCCGCTGTGGGTCAAGACCCGGAAATCGCCCGTATGGTGGTGGAGTGGGTCATGGAGAAGGCGACCATTCCCGTCATCACCAAACTCACGCCCAACGTTCATTCGGTTGTGCCCACGGGCAGGGCCGCTGTTGAAGCAGGGTCCAATGCGCTGTCACTCATCAATACCATCCAATCCGTAACGGGCATTGATCTCGACACGTTTGTTCCCCGTCCCATCGTCGCAGACAAATCTGTTTTCGGCGGCTATTGTGGTCCCGCTGTCAAACCCATTGCCCTTAAAATGCTGGCGACGATAGGCCAGGACAAGGTGACAGCCAAAGTTCCCGTGTCCGGCATTGGCGGTATCAGCACCTGGAAAGACGCTGTAGAGTTCATGCTCCTTGGCGCCAGCACCGTGCAAGTTTGCACGGCGGCCATGAAACACGGGTTCAGGATCATCGAAGACCTCTGCGAAGGCATGAGCAACTGGATGGATGAAAAGAAATTTTCGACTACCGATGCCTTCATCGGAAAGTCACTCCCCCACCTCACCCATTGGGAAGATCTGGATATCAATTACCACATTGTTGCCAACATCAATCAAGACAAGTGTATCCATTGTGGCCTTTGTTACATCGCCTGCGAAGATGCTTCTCATCAAGCCATCAATCTGGGGCACGGCAAGCCGTACAATACCTATTCCATCAAGGAAGAAGAATGCGTGGGATGCAATCTCTGCAAACTGGTATGTCCTGTTGACAGCTGCATCACCATGGTAGAGCAACGCAAAGGAGAAGAGTACCTTAACTGGAAAGAATTTCAGAAGCGCGGCCTTCCCCTCAACGACCACTGATTATGCCTGATATTTTTCATCAATTCAGGATTGAAGCCCAGCCGCAAAAGGTGTTTGATGCTTTCTGCTCTCAACAAGGACTCAACGACTGGTGGACTGCCCGTTCATCCGGTGTGCCGAAAGCAGGTGAAGTGTACACGTTCTGGTTTGGTCCCGAGTATGACTGGAGGGCCACGGTAGCTCATGTTGTTCCCGGAAGGGAGATCACCTGGCAAATGACCCAAGCCATGGACGACTGGGTAAACACCCGAGTGGGTATTCGCCTGACGGCGGACAAGGAAGGAACACTGGTGGACTTCTTTCATGAAGGATGGCGTGAAGCGAACCCTCATTTCAGGATCAGCAATTTCTGCTGGGGAACCTTACTCACAGGATTGAAGAATTACGTAGAGCGCGGAACGGTGATCCCGTTTGACCAACGGCAGTAAGTCGGTGGCCTTGTCGGCAATTCAGCCGCTTTGCTATACCTTGCGCTCAATATGGAAAAATCAAACAACTACCTGTTGCCGGCGGCCATTATCATCGGTGCAGCCATTGGTGCATTTTTTCTTGGTCAATCGATTGAGCGATTCAACAGGGAGGACCGAACGATTTCAGTGAAAGGCTTCTCCGAGCAGGAAGTGAAGTCTGACCTTGCCGTATGGGCTCTGAAAGTCAGCGTACCCACCAATGACCTGAGTGCGGGCAGCAGCGAAATAGAAAACTCCAAGAACAAGATCATTGCCTTTCTGACACGCAATGGTATTGCAGCTGACGAAATCATTCAAAAGGAAATGCAGGTAGCTGACAGGAAAGCGAATGAATACAATCCTGACATGAACATCTCTTTCAGGTACATTATCACAAAGACGATCCTTGTCCGTTCGGCCAATGTGGACGTTGTATTCAAGGTGAGTCAGATGACCGATGAATTGGTCCGCGCGGGCGTGGTGATGTCATCGCAGACCGATTGGCAAAACAATGGAGTCAGCTTTATGTACACGGGTTTGAATTCCATCAAACCCACGATGCTCGCCGAGGCAACCCGAAATGCACGGCAGGCAGCAGAAGAGTTTTGTCGTGAAAGCGGCACAGATCTTGGCAAACTGAAGAGAGCTACGCAGGGACTTTTCACCATTGTTGACCGTGATGACGTGAACGCTTCACAAAACGACGGAGGTTATTATTCATCCGGTCGCAGGGATGTTTTTAAGAAAGTCAGGGTCGTTGTTTCTGTGGAGTATTCCATAGAATAGGGCGAGCAAGGGTATTATCTCTCCCGGTGAGGTTATTAAAAGTCCTTTTCCCTGAATATTTTTGTGACAATCATCTGAACAAACAAGCGTTATGAAAAACATACTCACGATTGCCTTTAGTCTCATTGTCATCATTTGTGCGGCTCAGCCTCCCAAGGGCCCTGTTACACCCGGAACCACTTTCGGTGCAGCTGTAACTGCCACCGGCGCTGTGGCTGTTGCCGACCTCCCCAATCTTTTGAAGGATGAACAATCGCATACCGTGAAAGTAAGCGGCGTTGTCACGGATGTTTGTCCGAAAAAGGGATGCTGGATTTCCCTTCAGACACCCGACAATACCAAGGTATTTGTGAAAATGAAGGACTACGGATTCTTCGTTCCGGTTGAATTAAAAGGCAAAACCATCGTGATGGAAGCTGAAGCCAAGACGGTCAAGACATCCGTTGATGAACTGAAGCACTACGCTGAAGACGCCAAGAAATCAAAAGAGGAGATCGATGCGATCACTGAGCCAAAAGAGGAGATTCGCCTCACGGCAAGCGGGATTGTTGTGGTGAAATAAGCACAAACCGTTTCCGGTTTCTTACAAGGCCTGGTCGGCCTTGCATCTTACAATTCTGTTATATTTGCAGTCCCATGAACGCCTTTAATTTGAAGTGGCGCTTCTTGCAGGGATTTGGCTCCGTATTTCAATGGATAGAATTTGAGATTCCGATTCTCAAGATGCAGGTTCGATTCCTGCCGGGGCTACTTTCCATTTTAACCTTTTGAGTGTTTCTGAATGTGTTTCAGATTTTCTGAATATTTCTAAGTGTAATTTAGGAGCATCGCCTATTTTTCCATATTTACTTTGACTTGCTTAATGGGATTGAATGTGATGAGACTTCATAAATTTTGATTTAGAGCGGACAAATCGCCAGGATCCAATTAGGGAGGCTTAATCTTATCTCAAGTTCTGATCCTCAATTCTTAGCAACGACAACCTGTCTCTCCTTAAGCTCATCATTCGCTTTCAAAACTACCAGATCACCTTCTTGCAGATCTCCAAAGATTTCGGCCTTTTCTTTCATGGTTATACCATTGCGCACATCTACCCATTCAGCTTTTCCATCCCTTACCCGAATCACGAAGCTTCTTTCCATGTTAGTCACCACGGCAGAATATGGTACTACAAAGGAAGGTTCAATTCGTTGAAGGTTGAAAGAGGCATTTCCATACATCCCAGATTTCAATTCCTGATTCGTGTTAGACACTTCAAACTCCCAAAGTTCAGTTCGCGTCTTTGTGTCAATCTGGTTTGACTTACGTGCCAATGCTGCTGAGTATTTTTTAGACGGCTGTGCATCTACTGCAAACGTGATTGATGTTGATTGTGGAATAGCCGAAGTATAGTTTTCAGGGATAGCAACGCGAACGCGCAGCTTACTTAAATTCTCAAGTACCAATAATGGAGTCGAGCCTTTACCGACCAATGTTCCGGGATCAACATTGCGCTGCGTGATCACGCCATCGAAGGCAGCCCGAATAATCAGGTAGTTTCTTAATTGCGCGTAAGCATTTGCTCCGGACTTTGCGGCCTCAAGCGAAGAACTATCGGATAGCATTTGATTGCGTGTCCTTTCAAGTTCGCTATCAGACACCGCGCCTTTCTCCCTTGCTGCATTTGTCAATCGCCTATATGTATCAAGGCTCGTATGATAGCGCGATTGTGCCGCCTGTAAATCGGCTGAAGCCTTGGCGTAGTTGGCGGTTACTTCTGGTGCATCGATGATAAGCAGTATATCATTCGTTCTCACACTAGTTCCAATGTCCACTTTCAGTTCGCGTACATAGCCTTCCACCTTGGCGTAAAGTTCGGCACGTTCCCACGGGTGAAGCTCTGCCGGAAGCGAAAGACTTTTAGTCACGAGTTCTTTCTTGAGAACAAAAACTTCCACTGAATCAGTTTGTGCTGAAGGTGTGGCTTGTTGTTTCTTTTCTGAACAACCTGCAATCAAAGCAACAAGGCAAACAATAAATAATCTATTCATGGTTCAGTAAATTCATGAGGGTTGATAAAAACTACTTTCGACATCATCGGGGTCGAGGGATGCACTGCTATTGGGCTTTCCACCTTGCACGCGATGATAGATCAAAGGAAGCAAGAGTAGAGTGCTTGCCAGTGAGAACAACAGCCCACCAATTACCGCAATGCCAAGCGGTGCCACCTGATCGCCACCTTCTCCCAATCCCAACGACATAGGGATCATCCCCGCAATCATGGCAAGACTCGTCATAAGTATAGGGCGAAGTCGATTGAAGGCACCTTCGCGATAAGCAAGTCGATTGCCTTCCTTTCTAAATTGTTCTGCATTTGTGATGAATAATATTCCGTTGGCGATGGCTACACCTACGGCCATGATCATTCCCATATAGGATTGAATGTTCAATGTTTTGCCTGTGATAAGCAGAAAGAACAGCGAGCCGGACACAACTGCGGGAACAATGGAAAGCGTAACCAGTGATAAGCGGAATGATTGAAAATTTGCCGACAGCAAAAGGAAGATAACAACAATGGCAATGACCAAACCGGACTGCAAAGACGACATGGTATCATTCAAAAGTTCAGCCTGACCCTTCACGAGTACTTTCACACCTTTCGGTAATTCACCCAGCGAAGCGACAGCGGCATTTACTTCTTTCAATGCTGCACCAAGATCTTTCTCATATATATTCCCTGTAACGGTGATGAAGCGTTGCTGATTCAACCGGTCGTATTCTCCAGGAGTTAGTCGCGTACTCCATCGGGCAACATCGCGCAGGTAAACTTGTGGATCGTCCGAAACCGGAATCATTTCAATGTCATCGGTAGAATTCATTTGATACTGTGGATATTCTAC
>JAEUUD010000170.1 GCA_016787625.1 Cyclobacteriaceae bacterium | reverse complement strand
AATGTGGTCAACTGGCCTATGGGACGTGTGCTGATGTCTTATTGCGCCAGCATCTATGTCCGCTTCGTCACGGGTATGACGATTCAGGATACTACAGCCGGATTCGTCTGCTATAGAAAGGCAGTACTTGAAACCATTCCGCTTGAGCGAATCCGTTTTGTGGGATATGCTTTCCAGATCGAGATGAAATTCACAGCCTGGAAATTTGGGTTTAGGCTGGTAGAAGTCCCTATCATTTTCACTGACCGCACGAAAGGGCAATCAAAAATGTCAAGTGGTATTTTCAAAGAGGCATTCCTCGGTGTCATCCAGCTGAAGATGAGCAGCTGGTTCCGCAACTATACGCAGAAATCTGCCTAGTCGAACCGGATCGCCTTGATGGGACTTACCTTGGCAATGATGGCCGTAGGAACCCACAACACCACTGTAACCACAACGAAGATCAGCAGATTCAGAAAAAGGACCATCGTCCAGTCCCACCCGATGGGTACATAGCTCATGTAGTAGTCACGAGGGTTCAATGGAATAAACCTGAACTGATCTTGAAGAAAGCAAAGTCCGAGGCCAATGGCGTTGCCGAAAACCAGGCCACGCAGGATCAGGTTCATGCCTTGATATACAAACACTGTTCGGATGGTTCTGCCAGTGCCGCCCATGGCCTTGAGGAGTCCGATCATCTGCGTTCTCTCCATCACAAGGATGAGCACAACGGAAATCATGTTGACGCACACAACGATGAGGATCACAGCAAGTAGGATATTCACCTGGCGACTCACAAGTCCAAGCCACTCAAAAACCTGAACAAACTTGTCGCTCACTTTTTCGATATAGAGATCAAAATCCATGCTCTCTCCCACTTGATTGTATACTTCATCGATATGAGCAACATCGGTCAGGTAAACTTCAAGACCTCCGGCCACACTGTCTGGCCAGTCATTCAGGCGTTGTATAAGCCTTAAATCGCCAATGACAAACTTGCTGTCAAAGTATTCAGAGAGATTCGTTTCGTAGATTCCTGCGACCTTGAGCCTGCGAAACCTTGGTGGGTCCTGAAAGAAATGGATGGTGATGTCATCGCCAGGCTTTGCTTTGATTTTATTGGCAATGGTGCGGCTCAATATCACCTCTCTGGAATACCCGGAATCAGGAAAATGAAGGAAAGTGCCCTCCACCAGGTTACCGGAAAATGCCTGTTGGTCAAAACTGCGACCAACGCCTTTGAGGACAATACCCAGGACATCTTCTTCGGCCTTGATCAGGCCCGTCATATGACTGAACTCCTGAACATGACGGACGTACTTAAACTGCGTTGGATCCCTCACCAGGGGGATGTTGATGTCGATGGGTTGCTCTTCAATCGAATTGCTAAGACTGAGCTTGGTAACAAGGAGATTGGCACTAAAACTGTATATCCTGTTCTTAACCGTGGATTGAAAGCCCTCCATGATCAGGAAAGAGATGATGGAAGCAGCAAGCCCCACCGTGAGTGTCACGATCGCAATACCATGAATCGCTGAAGCAAGGCCGGAGCGCTGGCCCTTCACAATTCGCTGCGCCAGGAAATAGGAAAGGTTCAAGTTTGGAGTATTTTTGACAAGCTCTTTTGTAAAGAACGTAAAATGAAAAGACTTTTTCTCCTCGTCCTGATTCTGGCTTCATGGTCATCGGTTGCCCAGCGTAAAGGCTTGCAAACCGGAGCTGACCAGCTCGATGTGGTATTGTCAAAGCTCTCTGGTAAGCGGGTTGCCTTAATGGTTAACCATACTGCCGTCATCGGCGACACACATCTCGCAGATACCTTGAAGTCGAGAGGTGTCAATCTTGTAAAGATATTCGGTCCTGAACATGGCTTCCGTGGCACCGCCGATGCAGGTGAAGCCATTCACGACAGCATTGATGCAAAAACGGGTGTATTGGTGGTTTCCTTGTATGGCAAAAATTACAAGGCCACACCCCAGCAACTTCAGGATGTGGATGTCGTGGTGTTTGATATCCAGGATGTCGGCGTGCGTTTCTTCACCTATATCAGCTCTTTGCATTACCTCATGGAGGCCTGCGCCGAAAACAACAAGGCCCTCATCATCCTTGACAGGCCCAACCCGAATGGGAGTTATGTGGATGGTCCCGTGCGCAAGCCTGAGCAAAAATCATTTGTTGGAATGCATGAGATCCCCATTGTACACGGTATGACCATCGGTGAATACGCACGCATGATCAACGGCGAAGGATGGTTAAAAGATCAAAAGGTCTGCAGCCTGGATGTAGTACCACTGAAGAACTGGAAGCACAGCGATCCTTACTCCCTCAGCCTTCGGCCCTCTCCCAACCTTCCGAATGATCATGCCATCGGTCTTTATCCTTCCACCTGTCTTTTTGAAGGGACGGCGTTGAGTATCGGTCGGGGCACACAAAATCCATTTGAGGTGACTGGTCATCCGGATCTGAAAAATCAGCCTTATGAATTCACGCCCGTCAGTATTCAGGGTATGTCGAAAGAACCACCGCTGAAAAACAAGACGTGCTATGGTCTGGACATGCGCAACGAGAAGATCAGGAGATACATTAATCTGGCGCCGCTCATAACGATGTATAATGCCTTCCCCGACAAGGACAAATTTTTCATTCCTTATTTTGACAAGCTCGCTGGCAATACGGTTCTGAAAGACCAGATCCGAGCGGGTATGAGTGAGAAGGCGATCCGGGAAAGCTGGAAAGAAGAACTGGATGCTTTTAAAGCAAAGCGCTCCAAGTACCTGCTGTATCCGTAGCCTTATTCAATCCTGAGTGCCTCCACGGGGTTTCGGGAACTTGCCTTGATGGAGAGGTAAACAACGGTGCTCATCGCAAGGCCCATCAGGGAAAGAGAAGCCATTCCAAAAGTGGTCAGCTCGAGTGTGATGCGGTAGGGATAAGCCGACAGAAACTCTTGTGCAACGTACCACGCTGCAGGGAAGGCCACCACCACTGCCACGAGCAACGGCCTGGAAAAGTCACGGCTCAACAACAAGACGATTTCCCTGGCTGAAGCGCCGAGCACTTTACGAATGCCAACTTCACGCGTCCTTCTTTGCGTACTGAACATGGTGAGCCCGAAAAGTCCCAGGCAAGCGATGAAAACGCCAAAGACTGTAAAGAATCCTGCAACCTTGCCCATGAGCAAGTCGCTTTGAAACTGATACTCAAAATCCTTGTCGAGAAACCAGAACTCCGGCGGGACACCAGGCTGAATCTGCTGACAAACTGCGCGTAAATGGTCCATGGCTTCTGTCAGTTTGCCTTCCTTGTATTTGACAAAGAGTACACGCCATTGGTCTTGAAGGTTCTTTTCCGAACCGAAGCTCAGGATGACCGGACCGGTCAGCTCATGAATGTCGAGGTTGTGGAAGTCTTTCACCACCCCAATAATCTCTCCTTTCTTGTCCATGAACTCAATCGTTTGACCGATGGGATCATCAAATCCAAGAACCTCTGCGGCCCGTTCGGTAATCACAAAGTTGGAGGAGTCGGAAGCTACATCCCTTGAAAAGTTGCGGCCCTTCACCAACTGAAATCCCAGCGTTGGAAGGTAGTCATAGTCGCAGTCTGCCTGGTAGAACATCACATCTTCTCCCGGGGGGCGACCTGGCCAGTTCACATTTCCATTGCCATTGATCTCCATTGGATTGGCTGCGCCAAAGGCAGCGTTTTCAATGGCTGGACTTCTCATCACTTCGTTCTTGAATGGTTCAAAGCGAAGAGGAGCATCATCAACCGGCACAAAGTAGAGGACCCTGTTGCGATCAAAGCCCAAATCCCTTGTGCGCATATACTCGATCTGTTGAAGCACAACAGTAACACCAAAAAGGAGGATAAGTGAAAGGCTGAACTGCACAACCACGAGGGTTCGGCGCAGTCCTGCGCCGGTTAGGCCACTGTACAGGTTTCCTTTCAGAACAACCGAAGGCTTAAGAGAAGAGAGCAGAAATGCGGGGTATGAACCGGCGACAATTCCTGTCAGGAGGGCTACGATAAACATACCGAGGAAGGAAGTCCAGGTGATCTGCTCAAAACGCAAAGGTTTGCCGGTGAGCGAACTGAAAAGCGGAAGCACCAGGTAGATGATGGCAACAGAAACAATGAAAGCGATAAGCCCCAGTGCGATGCTCTCCATGAGAAACTGTCTGATCAGTGCACCGCGGGAAGCACCGGACATTTTTCTGACACCAACTTCTCTTGCCCTGATGGCCGCCCTTGCAGTGGACAGGTTCATGTAGTTGATGCAGGCCATGAGCAAAATGAAGAGCGCCGCAAGGCTGAAGCTGACGACGTAGATGATTCTGCCTCCGCTGGGTTTGCCATCAACGAAGTTCCAGTGGAGTCGCCAATCGGTCATCCTGAACAGGAAGAGTTCTGTGTTGTCCACATGGGCTTCGAGGTTCATTTTCTGCCTGATCTTTTCCGTCACACGGCCATCATCATTTGCGGCGCGCAGCTTGACCGTTACACTCACATTAGGTTCAGTCCAGGAAGGGGGTGCATCAACAAGGTGGTAGGAGATCGGCATGATGAACTCCTCGCCGAGGCTGGATATCCTGGGCGGATCTTCATAAATCCCTGTCACCTTCAATTCCGTTGATTTGTTCATTGTAACAGATTGATCAAGCGCATGCTCTGTCCCAAAAAGTTTCAGCGCCATGCTGCGGGAAATCACAATGGATCGGTCGTCGGGCATGATCCTGGCCGGGTTGCCTGCGACGAGCGGCATGTTAAACACTTCGAAGAACGTGGAGTCAGCGAACCTCCCTTCAAAATAAAGTGATTTGTCTCCATGGGTGAAGAACACCCGGTTCCAATAGCCGGTGCGACACACTTCTTCCACTTCCGGAATTTCATCTTTCAAGAAACCAGCCAAAGCACCCGGAACATCATCCATGGTGGCTATTTCGCCATTCGACTCGCGGCTGTTGAGCATCACCTGGAAGACCCGGCTATTGTCAGGATGCTGATGGTCATAACTCAACTCATCGAGCACCCAAAGGAAGATAAGCAAGGAGGCAACAAGACCGGTGACAAGGCCGCCTACACTGAGCAAGGTGTGCGTAAAATGCTTTTGAAGCTGTCTGACAAATGAGGTGAGAAAAGGTGTCATGGAGGATGGGTTGGAGAATAAATATAGGGAAATGAAGTGCTTATTGTCTCATCACGATCGATGAACGATATTGACCCGTCGACAGCGCGCAAGAATGACCTTACAGGAGAAAACCACGGATATTCTCAGGATACTTGACCGGCTGTACCCAAAGGTCGAGGCTCCATTACACCATAAGGATGCCTATACATTGTTGATATCGGTGCTGCTTTCTGCCCAATGCACTGATGAGCGCGTCAACAAAGTGACTCCTGTTCTTTTCAAGCACGCCGACAATCCCTACGACATGGTGAAAATGTCTGTTGAGGAGATCAGGGAAATTATCAAGCCGTGCGGTCTTTCCCCGATGAAATCAAAGGGTATCTACGGACTTTCCAGGATTCTGATTGATCAATACGGCGGCAAGGTACCTGATAGCTTTGAAGCACTGGAGGCGCTT
>JAEUUD010000016.1 GCA_016787625.1 Cyclobacteriaceae bacterium | reverse complement strand
GCCCGATTGTATTGTAACGGCAACCAATGAGGTGTATATCACTCTTGAAGCACTTGAAGCAGATACCGCGCACGAGATAGCCTTTAATCAAATACTGATCCCGGGAACGGATTCAGTATTCTACGCCGGCGATACCACATCCAGTCTGACGCTCCGCATCAATCCGGGAACATCGCAAACCACCTTCCGTTTTTTTTACGAAGACACGGAATTTGATTCACTCGTCGTTTCCTACTCCAGGCAAACAAAAATGATAAGCCCCAAATGCGGCGCGTTTAATTATTTCCAGGATTTGGCCGTCGTCAGCTCATCCTTTCATGAAGTCATTGTCAAAAATCCTCAACTCATTTCCGGTGGCACGACCAATATTACCATTAAGCTGTAGTCTGCTGCTTTGTCTGCTGATGGTCACTGCCTCCTTGGCGCAGCAGCCAACCGTCGATGAAGAGGATACTGTTCAGGTGAAGGTAAAGAAGCCGGACAGCCTCCGGGAAAAATTTTACTTCAGATCCATCCGTTTTGGAACAGACATTCTTGCCCTGGCGCTCAGCGGGTCAGAAAGGTTTGGCGGCTGGGAAGTTAATGGTGATATCGACCTCGGACCATTCTATCTCGCGGCAGATTACGGCAAATGGGGTAAAGATGATGTTCTCGCTACAGGTGGGAGCTATCACAACGATGGCACTTACTGGCGGGCAGGTGTGGATATAAGTTTGTTGAAGAAGGACCCGGACCGCAACATGTTCTTCTTTGGCTTACGCTATGCACGGTCATCCTTTCAGGAACAGATCGTCATGGTGAATCCCGACCCTTACTTTGGAACACTGTCATACCAGCTGACCAATGGATCGGCAACGGCAGGATGGGGAGAACTTTTAGCTGGCATTCGTGTAAAAATCTGGAAGGAATTCTGGATGGGATTCACTTCTAGAATGAAATTTGCCCTGGGCGTTAACAAAGGCAACGCTTTTACAAGTTATGACGTGCCAGGCTATGGGATTGTTGGCGATGGCGCCAACTGGGGATTCAACTACCAGGTATTCTGGCGCATCCCTGTTGTTAAACCAAAAAAACCTGCGGTAAAAGCGCCATAATCCTTAACCCTTCTTGAAAAGGGCATCAATGAACGCGTGCGTGTCAAACGCCTGAAGGTCTTCTACTTTTTCACCAACACCAATGTATTTCACGGGAATTTTGAATTCATCAGCGATCCCAATCACCACGCCACCCTTGGCGGTACCGTCAAGTTTGGTGATGGCCAGCGCAGTTACTTCGGTCGCTTTCGTGAATTCCCTTGCTTGCGCGACCGCATTCTGCCCGGTACTTCCGTCCAGCACAAGGAGAACTTCGTGAGGAGCATCCGGAACAACTTTTTGCATCACCCTTCGGATCTTGGTCAACTCAGCCATCAGGTTAACCTTGGTATGAAGCCGTCCGGCAGTATCGACAATCACAATGTCTGCACCCGAACGAACGCCTTCTTCGACGGCTTCAAAAGCAACGGCTGATGGGTCTGTGTTCATCCCTTTATTGATCACCGGGGCGCCGACCCGCTGCCCCCAGAGTTTCAGCTGATCGACTGCGGCAGCACGGAAAGTATCGGCTGCCCCAAGAACAACCTCCTTGTTGTTTTTTCGGAACTGCGCTGCCAGTTTTCCTATGGTGGTGGTTTTCCCTACGCCATTGACACCAACCACGAGGATCACGTAGGGCTTTATTCCTGTCGGCGTGCTGAATTCTCCGGAAGGATCTTTGTGGTCATGACTGAGCAGTGCAGCTACTTCATCTTTGAGGATGCGGTCGAGTTCTCCGGCCCCCAGGTACTTGTCTCTGGATACTCGGTCCTCTATTCGTTTGATAATCCTGATGGTCGTTTCCACGCCAACATCGGCGCTGATCAACGCTTCTTCAAGACTGTCGAGTACATCGGCATCAACCGAAGATTTTCCGACGATGGCCTTGGTTAATTTCTCAAATATTCCGGCACTGGACCTGGCAAGACCCTTGTCAAGAGACTCCTTTTTTTCTTTTGAGAATAATCCGCCCAGGAATGACATAAGTGGCCTGAAAATGAAAAAGTCCCTCCCGGTTCAATCGGGATCGGGACTTTATTGATAAGTACGCAAAGGATCAGCCTTTCTTGGCCAATGCTTCTTTTACCGATTCGGCAGGTACGATTTCTTCACGGAATGAATAGGCCCCGGTCTTTTCAGACTTGACCGCACGGATCACCTTAGCGAAGTTCTTTCCGTCTGTTTTCTTGAGTGATGCAACAACTTTCTTTGCCATGACTACTTAATTTCTTTGTGCAGGGTATATTTTTTCAACACCGGATTGTACTTCTTGAGTTCAATGCGCTCGGTGGTATTCTTCCGGTTTTTGGTGGTGATGTACCGGCTGGTTCCAGCTTGCCCGGTAGCCTTATGCTCCGTGCACTCCAGAATCACTTGTATGCGGTTGCCTTTCTTTGCCATGATCTTTGTGACGTTTATGCAAGCATTTTCTTGGCACGCGCTTCCTTCAGCACGGCAGAAATGCCCTTGTTATTGATGGTCTTGATTGCCGACGTGGATACCTTCAGGGTAATCCATTTGCCCTCTTCGGGGACATAAAAGCGCTTGGTCTGCAGGTTCGGATAGAACCGGCGTTTGGTCTTGTTATTGGCGTGAGAAACCTTATTTCCCACGTGCGGACGCTTTCCTGTGATTTCACAAACCCTTGCCATAACTCGTTGGTTTTAAACCTTTTCCTGAAAAGGACTGCAAATATCGACAAAACACCCTCAATTTTCCAAGGTGCACCCAAAATATTGGGAAGGTCGAAATCAGCGCTTTTAATGAATAATGAACCTGTGGCCAACGGACTTACTGGCTGCAGTAAATCGGGCGATATAAAGGCCCGAAGCAATGCCCTGCAGGGGAAAGCTGGTTGGCTGATTCCCCGGAATTACCTGCGACGCCCCAACCCTCACTCCAAGCACAGTGAATATTTCTATGGTTACACTCCTGTCTGATAGTATGGTCATTGAGCCACCGGCAACGACAGGATTTGGATAGAAGACAATGGATGGAATGTCGCTCAGCGGTTCACTGTTATCATGGCGCAGCAGGTGAAGTCCTCCCTGACGGTTTCCTATCACGATCGACGGACGGGTTACTCCGAAAATGTTGGCGATTGCAGGCCGAATGCTTCCTCCCAATCGTCGGGCGATATAGGTTTGAGTCAATGAATCAAGGATAAGATTTGATTCACCTTCAGGATTTGCGCCTGCCGTCCTGAAATCTGGGTAGACAACGAGGTTGCCTTCATAGTCGCCGGTGATCAGGTCATCTTGTCCGTTGCCATCAAGATCGCCGGATGCCACAGACAAATACTGTCGTGAAGTACTTGGTCCAAGACCCAGGTAGGCATCTGATCCAAGCGAGAATACATATGACCCATTGTTTCTGTAGTATACCAACGCTCCGCTGGAGACTCCAACAAGAACATCTAAATGACCGTCCAGATCCACATCCACAAGGCTGGCACTTGCGCTGAATGGAATGGGCACGTCCATCGATTGAAGAGCCTGACCATTGAACAACGGTGCCGTTGTGCTGCTTGAGAGCACGTAGTACAGCTTGCTTTGTCCGCTGTTTGACGCGGTGAAAGCCAGATCGAGACTGCCATTCTTGTCGATGTCGACAAACTGCGGCCTGATGTTGTAGAGAGAGTAGTAGGTAACATTGGCAAAGTCGTCGGTGACCCATTGATACGATGGCAGAGAAGGCGTGCCTGTGTTCTCATAATAGGCAAGCACACCACGTATGGTGGTCGAATTAAGATATGAGCCAACAACCATATCGAGATCCCCATCGAGATCCATATCGGCAAACGCCGGAGCCGAGAGATCGCCGAGCTCGATCATATCCTCCTGAAGAAAGTTTGTTTTCGAAAACGTGAATGAGGAAGTGCCGGTAGCGCTTGTGTTTCGGTACAACCACAGTGACTCGCGAAAATCGTTAAAAGCCTGGTTGCGGGAGCTCAAGTTGGGTGCTACGAGCAGATCGGCCTTGCCATCATGGTCAACGTCTTCAAGGTAGGGGCTTGGATAGCTGAGAATGCCAACGGGTGCACTTGGGGGAAACTCTGTGAGGTTGTCCATTACGGGAACTGCTGCAGTACCTATATTCTCCATATGATACAGCTGGTTACACGTTTCTTCCGTAAAGAGCAGATCCAGGTCGCCATCATTGTTCGTGTCCAGGCTGAGCATGGCCTTTCCACCCGTATGGTTGATCCGGCCTCCAATGTCCTCGCAGGTTTGCCCTTGAAAGGCCACCTTGCTGCAACTGCATTCAAGAAAGCCTCCCCATGAATTGGTCACACGCTCCAGATCAAGGGAGTCGGGGATACCGTAACGTTCCATGCTAAAATTCTTGTGGTACTCGGCTGTATTTGGACTGACAAACCTCATGTTGAGAACATCGAGATCACCGTCGCCATCAACGTCGGTAAAATCCGGGAGATCATTGCTTCCTGGCAGCAGGTTGAACTTGGGGGAAGTGGGCGGGGATGTGCTGCTCTTTGTTAAAAGAACTTCACTGAAAAGGCCTGTCGGTGCGTTGAAGAAGGAGAGCTTCTTCCAGCCGAAGGGCTTGCCAGGGACAGTGATTTGCTGGTAGACATGGATTCCAATTTGTCCGAAGGTGAAGAGATCTTTCTTTTCATCGCCATTAAAATCGCGCAACAAGACAAAGGTGCTGAGGCCTTCGGGGAAAAGGACTTCATACTGCGGAGCGTATTGATAGCCGCTTTCTTTGTAAATAAACGTGCTGATCCTCGACGTCGTCTTGTCAAAAATGACGATGTCACTTTTGCTATCGCCGTTAAGGTCCATGGTACTTACCTGCGGACTGTTAAATCCTCCTGCCCAGGGCATCTTGAGCGCCACATCATTGACCGTTACCGGAATGCTCTGATCAAGAACATAGGTGAATTGAGCCAGTGCGGGCAGGGGCAGAAGACAAAGGAGCAGTATGCGCACGTCAAATAAATTATACCCCTATAACGACGGAGAATTTCTGACTGTTATATTTCCCAACAGATCGTGGCATGGAAATCGGAGAATTGTATCAAAAGTATTTAGAAACGGGTAAAGTATCTACGGATACCCGGCAGATCACGTCTGGTTCGGTATTCTTTGCTCTGAAAGGGCCGAAGTTCAATGCGAATGAATTTGCCGACGAGGCCCTTCGACAGGGTGCTCTTTGTGCGGTGGTAGATGATCCGCGCTTTGCTTCCAGTCCCAGGCATGTTCTTGTAAAGGATTCCCTTGAAGCTCTTCAGGGTCTTGCCCGCCACCATCGTAACCAGCTTTCTATTCCGGTGATTGGACTCACAGGCTCCAATGGCAAAACGACCAGCAAGGAACTTGTTCATGCCGTGCTTTCTCGAAAATTCAGAACACTGGCCACCGTCGGGAATCTCAATAATCACATCGGTGTTCCGCTGACCATATTGTCGATTGATCGAACCTGCGAGATGGCCATCATTGAAATGGGTGCGAACCATGTTGGTGAAATTGCCTTACTCTGCTCGATCGCCAATCCGACACATGGATTTATCACCAACATTGGTAAGGCACACATCGGCACCTTCGGAGGTTTTGATCAGGTGATCAGAGGAAAGTCAGAATTGTATCACCACCTGATTCAGAACCAGGGAACGGTGTTTATCAACTCCCTGAATCCTATCCTATCCGGCATGGCCAAGCGCTTTGAAAAGCCCGTGTTCTATCCTGCCCAGGGTGACTACTACCATTGTGAACGAGTGGATGAAAGCTACTTGCTCAGGGTCAAAGCGGAGGATGGGGAGATCATCAATACCCAGCTTACCGGATCATACAATTTTGAGAATGTTGCGGTAGCGCTCACCATAGGAAAGTATTTTGGTATCGACGGCAAGCGAGCGAATGAAGCCGTTGCCGCTTATTCGCCCGGCAATATGCGCTCTCAGGTGATCCGTAAAGGCTCTAATACCATCATCCTTGATGCGTACAATGCCAACCCAAGTTCCATGGAAGCTGCCATCGGCAATCTCTCCAAAATGAAGGATGCCAGAAGGATTGCCATACTTGGTGACATGTATGAGCTTGGTGATGAAACAGTGTCAGAGCATGCCCGTATCGGAACGATCCTTCGCGAAAACAGCATACGGGAAGCTTATCTGTGCGGCCCTCTGATGAAGTCAGCAAGCTCGACATTTAGCGAGGGGCATTTCTTTGATTCATTGGAGGAGCTGATGTCGGCGTTGAAGGCAAAACCGCTTGTAGACTCCACCATACTCATTAAGGGATCCCGTGGAATGAAAATGGAAAAAATTCTTGATGCACTTTAACAAATTCTCACATGATGGACTTTGAACAAATTCTGAAATTTCTTGGCACGTTGTCCAGGAACAACAACCGGGAATGGTTTGAAAAGAACAAGGACAAGTATCTGTATGCCAAAGACAACTTTGAAGAGTTCGTCGGTAAGTATCTTGATGAACTGATCAAGTTCAATCCTTCACTGGCCGGATTGAATTACAAGAAACTTCCATTCCGTATTTACAGGGATGTGCGCTTCAGCAAGGACAAAAGCCCCTACAAAATCAACATGGGTGCGGGCATCTCCCCAGGCGGAAAGATGATGCAGGAGCCTGGGTATTATGTTCATGTTGAGCCGGGAAGGTGTTTTGTTGCCGGTGGCATGTATATGCCTGATCCGCCCAACTTGTCCAAAATCCGGCAAGAGATCGATTATAATGGCGACAAGCTTCAGAAAATCCTTGCCAGCAAGTCATTTAAAAAATGGTTTAAGGGCTTTGATGATTTCGACAGATTGAAAACCGTCCCGAAGGGATATGCTAAAGACCATCCAAGACTTAGCTGGCTACAGAATAAATCATTCATTTCATCGCACTACTTTACCGACAAGGAGGTGAAGGACAAACAGTTCTTAAAGAAACTGGTCGAGGCATCCAAGGCCATCAAACCATTGAATGATTTTCTTATTGAAGCGATGGAGTAGCTCCTTGAGCGATCAGATTCCAAGGACTTCTTTCAACCTCGCATAACCCGCCTGGCTGAGTTGAACGCGCACCCCGCTTTTAAGCAGGGCAACATGGGTGTCCTTCGTCATGGGTTCTATGCGGGTGAGTTCCTGCAGGTTGATGATGAACGACCGGTGAATCCGAATGAACTGTGAGGGATCAAGTGTCTTTTCATAATGCGACATGGTCTGCTTCTTCAGATAGAATCCATCCCGAGTGTGGACTTTGATGTAGTCATCAAATGCTTCGAGATAGAAAATCGAATGAACAGGCACAATGACCAGATTGGATCCCTTCTTCACCACAATACGGTGCCGTTCCTCTGGTTGTGAAATCGATGAAATCAGGGAAGAAGTACTTTCCTTCTCTGCAGTCGTCATACTTTTCCATTTGCTCAGGGCCTTGTCAAAACGCTCCTTGCTGAATGGCTTCAACAGATAATCGATGGCATGGCGCTCAAAGGCTTGCATGGCATACTCGTCGAAGGCTGTTGTAAAGATCACCCCGGGAGGGTTTTCAAGAATCTCCAGCATTTCAAACCCGTTGATCTTGGGCATCTGAATGTCCAGAAAAATCAGGTCAGGCTTCTTTTGTGAAATTTCTTTGACGCCTTCAAACCCATCACCGCATTCACCGATGATTCGAAAATCGGAATGATGGTTCAGGTACTCCCGCACAATACTGCGGGCGAGTGGTTCGTCATCGATGAGAATAACAGAGGTCATGCAGATTGAGGAATGCGAAGGGTGGTGACAAACGTACCTGAATTCTTTGATGTACCCAGCAGGTCATTGCGCATAAAAAGTAAGTCAAGCCTTCGCTGAACAGAAGCAAGTCCGAAGCCAGTGCCGGTACGAGCCGCTGTACTTTCGTCAAATGGGTTAGTGACTTCCACTTTAAGCATATTATTATCAAGCTCGCCGCGAAGGGTGATGGTAATGGTGCCCGTCGTGTCGTAAAGACCAAACTTGATAGCGTTTTCAACGACTGGTTGAAGGATAAGAGATGGAAGCTTGAGTTGGTTGACTTCAGGACTACATTCAATGACGGTAATCAAACGATGACCGAAGCGAACCTTTTCGATGTCGAGATACAATTGAAGGTGATGAAGTTCTTCTTCGAGAGATACCAGTGCTTTATCATCCTTCCTGATGGTTCCCCTAAGGAAATCGGAAAGTTGCTGAACCATGGTTCTTGCTTGTTCGGGCTTGACCATCACCAGCGCACTGATGGAATTAAGGCTGTTGAAAAGAAAATGCGGTTGAAGTTGTTGGCGGAGGTTCGTGAGTTCAGCTTCACGGGTTAGTCGGATGGCTTCGTTCTTTCTTTGCTCACTCTCCTGCCGGTCCTTCACATAAACCCAAAACCATGTTAACACAGCAATGAGCATGATCATCAGCCATCCGAAAGCGCCCCGAATCCATAAAGAGCTATTCAAAAAGGAGGCGTATGATGGAACATCACCCAGGAATTGGTTGAGCATCGCACGCTGAACAACCACGCATAACGCTGCGAGGGCTATGCTCCATCCGAGAACATACAGCGCATGCTTTCCGCTGGGCTGATAAGCATGCATGGAAGAATTAATGGTATACCCGGCAAGCGCAAAAACGGATTGAGTAACCAGGGCATCAACAAGGGCGGTGTTCCAATCAAATCCATACTGAACCAGAACAACTGACAGCTCAATAAACCAGATCACCCACCAGCCGGCATATGCAAGGAGGATTCTGGAATATGGAAGAGATGGAATCGACACGCCGATTGATCTTGATCTATTGGTGATGAAGGGCTGCGGCCTTGCTGTGTACAGCCCGGATATAGTGGCAAGCCTCGCTGGTCTCGTGGATTTGTGAATACAGTTCCAGCCCGTCGGTAAGTCCTTGCAAAGGAAGGAGCTCAGCAACATTCACGAATTCCCACTTCACAGGCTCAAGCCGGTCGTTGAAGAACTGGTCTTCTTCACGAATCCCGATCAATTTGGCCTTCCTGAAAGCCGATTCAAAATCCTCGGCCTGAATGAGTCGGAGATGTTCGTCAAACTGGGTCATGGAAGATCCTGTGCCTTTGATTTTGAAAATCACTTTGGCAAGATACCAGTTCATAACGTTGATGTTTGAGGTTTAATAACTTTTGATATCAATGCCCCCGAAAATGCAAGTCCCTTTTAACACCAGCGTTTTGCTGGGATCAGTCGGCTCTTTGGACAACATCCGCTTGTCATCGATCCCGCCGAAAATGCAAACCACTTCAGATTTCAGATTCCAATGCTGGGGCACAATCAATTTGATGCCGCCAAAGACCGTTGACGTTTGAATGACTGCGGTACCCTGAATATCTGCTTGTCCAAAGTTGAGGTCGGTGCCGCCGAAGAAAGTAGTGATTTCTCCTCCCTTGAAGCTCTTGGAAATGATGTGACGTTTTGATCCTCCAAAAATGGCGGTGTCATCGACAGTATCATCGGCGTGCAGGATTCCGTCTCCCTTTCTGTAAACGTTACTTTGCCGGGGTTTGAAGATGAGATAAAGTCCCGCGAAAACCATGATGGTCGGCCAGAGCATGTGAGAATAGTCGAGTCCCATGTCCTCAAGGATATCATCGCCTATAAAGACAAGTCCTACGATAAGGGGCGCAAGCCATCCGCCTAAGCGAAATGATTGGCGGCCTCCGATGTAGAGTCCGATGGCAACGAGAATCATCGGCCAACTGAAGAGCCAATATGGAAACCTGATCCCTGCCTCCCGGGCAAAAAAGGTCAGACCAATAATGAGCAGCACGGCGCCGCCCAGCATCCTTCCTGTATTGTTTTGAATCCGGTTGTGTCTGCCGTCTTCCTTGTTCATGTCGTTCGTTTCCATATCCTTGATTTTTATTCAAAGAAACGGACATCAGACATTATGTGACAGGCCAGATAGGCGGGGTAAGGCAGGTTGTCGGCGAATGCCGGATGGGCGTAGGTGAACCTATGGAGTCTTCCCGGCGTACTTGACAAAACGGCGTGAATCTTCCACGTAACCAAGCCTGAGATAGAACTGGTGGGCCCTCGTTCGACGGGCATTGCTTGTCACTTCAATCTTGGCGCACCCCTTTGACAAGAGCAGACCTTCAGCATGCTCAAGCATCTTTTGACCTACGCCTTGAGATCGACTTGAATCATCGACGCAAAAAGCGGATATCCTTCCAATTTTTGCTTTCCAGTGTGCCACATCAAACCAGTGTAGGGCAATGAAACCGATAACCTTATCATCCATCTCACCAACCAGCATCGCATAGTCCTTCTGTTGATGGCTGATGATGTTACTGGCAACATCGCTTTCGCTCAGTTCAGGGTAGCCCAGTTGTCCCAGCAACCTGCGTATAGCCTGTCGATCTTCCAGGGATGCCTCACGGATTGTCATAGACCAAATTTAAACGCTCTTGGCCAATTCGAAATGGCCTTACCAAGGTATAGCCGCTGTCTATTTGCCATAATCCTGCAAATCCTCAATTCCTATTTTATCTTTGCGCCCTTATGGCACAGCAAGACGACAACCTCCTTAAGAAAGTAGTTTCTCACGCAAAAGAATACGGATTCATCTTTCCTTCCAGTGAGATCTATGACGGCCTGGGAGCTGTTTATGACTACGGTCAGAATGGCGTTGAGCTCAAGAACAACCTGAAAGAGTACTGGTGGCGCTTCATGACTCAGGTGCAGGACAATATTGTTGGTATTGACTCGGCCATTTTCATGCACCCCACCATCTGGAAAGCCTCCGGGCACGTCGACGCATTTAACGACCCGATGGTTGACAACAAAGACTCCAAGAAGCGCTATCGTGCCGATGTTCTGATAGAGGAAGCCCTGGACAAAATTCAGGAGAAAATTGACAAGGAAGTGGAGAAAGCGGCCAAACGATTTGGTGACTCTTTCGACAAGGTCATGTTTGTAAGCACCAACCCCCGTGTGCAGGAGTATGTAAAAAAGATCAATGAGGCGAACGAACGACTGAAGAACGCGATGTCATCATCGGACATGGCTTCCATGAAGCAGCTGATGACTGACCTGGAGATCGCCGATCCGGTTTCTGGTACAAGGAATTGGACGGATGTACGCCAGTTTAACCTGATGTTCTCCACGGAGATGGGATCCATCGCGGAGGAAGCCAATAAGATTTACCTGAGGCCTGAAACAGCACAAGGAATCTTTGTGAACTTTCTCAACGTACAGAAAACCGGTCGGATGAAGATCCCCTTTGGTATCGCCCAGATCGGTAAAGCATTCCGCAATGAAATTGTTGCCCGCCAGTTCATCTTCCGCATGCGTGAATTTGAACAAATGGAAATGCAGTTCTTTGTAAAGCCAGGTGATGAAATGAACTGGTATGCTTTCTGGAAGGAGCAACGCCTCAAATGGCACCATGCCCTCGGCCTTGGCAGTGAGAACTACCGCTTTCATGACCATCTCAACCTGGCGCATTATGCCAATGCAGCCTGTGATATCCAATTCAATTTTCCAATGGGATTCAAAGAACTGGAAGGAATACACTCCCGCACCGACTTTGATCTCAAGAGTCACGAAAAGTACTCAGGAAAGAAATTGCAGTACTTCGATACGGAATCCAATCAGAGTTTTATTCCATATGTCATCGAGACATCCATCGGGCTCGATCGCTTGTTTCTGGCAACGCTGTCCAGTGCATACAAGGAAGAGAAACTGGAAGATGGAAGCGATCGGGTTGTGCTTTCAATCCCGCCTGCACTTGCCCCTCACAAAGTCGCTGTTCTGCCTCTGGTAAAGAAAGACGGCTTGCCCGAAAAGGCAGAGACCATCCTTCATGACCTCAAATTTGAATTCTCATCCTACTATGAGGATAAGGATACAATAGGAAAACGTTACCGCAGGATGGATGCGATTGGCACACCCTATTGTGTGACGGTCGATCACCAGACTTTACAAGATGATACCGTCACCATCAGGCACCGTGACACCATGCAACAGGATCGGGTTGCTGTCGCCAGTCTGCGCGACCGTCTTGCAGAAGATTGCTCCATGGTCTCCCTGTTGAAGAATATCAAGTGACATCGGCGGTGTTCTTCCTGCCGGTTAGCTTTGCCTTCTTCATGGTTGCCGGTTATTGGATATGGACACGCCGCCACGGTGTCAGGTTCCGCTATCGTTTCTTACCGTCAACCCTCAAGGCGGAAAACCGGGGCATCCAACCCTACACGGCGATGTACCCTAAACTCACTGAACAATTCAGGGAGAAATTCGACTGGAGGTCCTTCTACTTTCTCCATACCACCATTGTAGAGTTCAGACAATTCGATGGATACAGTGAAGCTGACAGGAACAAGATCCGCCATCTGTTGGCAAGTGTAGCGACACAAATGACCTTGTTCCTCCCTGAAGCGTGCTTCACCATGATCCATACGATCGTTGTTTACCCTAAGCCATATTATTCGCAGCACTCCAAGCAATATCACAAAGGAGAGACCAACCCTAAGGCAGGCATGATTGTGCTGTCCTGGTCGGGAATTGCCGAAGGCATTGCATCCCTCAAGGATGGCCTGAACCTGATCATCCATGAGTATGCGCATGCGCTGTGGATTGAACATGGGGTAACAAGCTATTTGACATTCGACAGTGACGCTGCTGATCATTTTCAGAAGGTAGCCATGAATGAATTGAAACTCGCTGCAGAAGTAGAATCACATTTTTTCAGGAACTATGGCCTCACCAATTTTCATGAATTCATAGCCGTTGCCGCTGAGAATTTCTTTGAACGCCCTGCGGAATTTGAAAAGGAACTACCTCAGGTATACAAAGCCATGGTAAACCTTTACCAGCAGGACCCGCTCCGGATCGGATAAATTTTTCGGGTCTTTTGAATTTCGGGTTTCAATCAGCTTATATTTACATCCGTTAGGGGTGCCTTAATACACGGGCTGAGATTATACCCAATGAACCTGATGCCGATAATGCGGCCGAAGGGAGGTAAGTCAGTAAAAACCATTCCGCAACTCTTCCCCTGCGCGTTGCTGAAACTATTCAGTAGCTATGAATCGATTTTTGTTGACGGTTTGCCTGTCCGGTATGAGCATCCCGGGCTTTGGCCAGTTATCCATTTCCGGAGTTGTGCGTGAGTCAGGGTCCCGGCCTCTGGCGGGAGCAACAGTGCAGATTTTGGAATCAAAGCATTCTGCGGTGACGGACGAGTTCGGAGTGTTCCGTTTCGATAGAATACCTGCAGGGAACTACGAAGTGTTATTCAAATTCCTGGGTATGCGGGACCATCTTGAAACCGTGGTGCTTCGCGAAGACGCAAGGATGGAGGTTGTGATGGAAGAGAACCCGATCCTCACCGAAGAAGTCATCGTTCATGCAACCCGTGCGAATGAAAATACGCCGACAACCTTTATCAATGTGGCTGGTCCAACCCTTCAGAAGCAGAATTTTGGTCAGGATTTACCCTACCTGCTTAACTGGACGCCTTCTGTGGTCACGACTTCCGATGCAGGCGCAGGCATTGGCTACACAGGAATCCGGATTCGCGGAAGCGATGCGACAAGAGTCAATGTCACCATCAATGGAATCCCATACAACGACAGCGAATCGCAGTCAACGTATTGGGTTGACATTCCTGATGTGGCATCATCCACTCAAAGCATTCAGGTGCAGCGAGGGGTAGGCACTTCAACCAACGGCGCCGCCGCTTTCGGGGCCAGTATCAATTTACAAACCACCTCCCTGCAGGCAGACCCTTATGGTGAATTGGTGGCAGCTGGCGGATCTTTTGCCTCGCAACGGTACACCATGCGGGCTGGAACAGGACTTATCAATAAACGATGGGTATTGGATGTGAAGGCTTCCAGCATAAAGTCAGACGGATATGTTGACCGGGCCAGCGCTGACCTAGGTTCATACTACATGAGCGCTGGATACTTTGGTGACAAGACCATCATCAAGGCAATCACATTTGGTGGTACTGAGCGGACCTACCAATCATGGTATGGTGTTGATGAAGCAACACTCGGATCTAACAGGACCATGAATTATGCAGGAGCATTGTATGATAGCCAGGGACAGATTTCTGGATATTACAAGAACCAGGTTGATGATTACCGTCAGGATCACTATCAACTTCATGCAACACACCAGTTCACGGATGCCTGGAGTATGACGGCATCCATGCATTACACAACGGGCAAGGGCTTCTATGAAGAGTATCATCAGGGCAGGACGTTTGCCAGTGTCGGACTCCCGGACATCACGATGACAGATACGACCCTCTCAGCAAGCGATATGGTCGTTAGAAAATGGCTTGACAACAAGTTCTATGGCGCGACTTTCAACGTTCAATACCAGGGTGAGAAGTCCAATTGGACTTTGGGCGGAGCCTTCCACCACTATGGTAAGGCCAGACACTTTGGTGAAATCATCTGGTCTCAGTACGCTGGCTCCATTCCTCCTGATTATACCTATTATGATGGTCATTCAGATAAAGGGGATGGCAACCTATTCTTGAAGTGGAACTACCGCATCAACGACAGGCTGAATTCTTTTGTCGATGTACAGTATCGCTACGTTAACTATACTACTGTTGGTGTTCGCGATGACCAGAGTTCCTATTCCGTTGATGACCAGTTTAACTTCTTCAATCCAAAAGCGGGTTTGAGTTACCGGTTGTCGGAGAAAAATGTACTCTACACGTCCTTCGCTGTGGCCAACCGCGAGCCCAACAGGACAGACTACCTGGAAAATACGACCAGGCCAAAGCCTGAGCGCCTGCACAATCTTGAGCTTGGCCTCCGACGAAATACAAAACTGTATGCTTTTGAAGTAAACTACTACCTCATGAACTACACGGATCAATTGGTTCAGACGGGTGCCATCGACGCCACGGGGAATCCAATCCGTGAGAATGTAGGCAGCAGCTACCGTACGGGGCTTGAGTTTTCCGGTGGCATCAGGCTGTCGGATCGATGGAATTGGAATGCCAATGTGACCTGGAGTATCAACCAGAACAATAACTATCTCCTTTTTGAGAATGGTCTGCCAGTCACAAGGAATACCACCATTATTTTGTCGCCCGGTATTATTGGCGGAAGCCAACTGTCGTGGAAACCAATAGCAACGGCTGAAATTGTGTGGCTCTCAAAGTACGTGGGGTCGCAGTATCTGGACAATGAGCAAAGTGACAACGTAAAACTCAGTGACTATTGGGTCAATGACCTCCGGATGAGCTACACATGGTCGCCTGGTGGAGTGAAGTCAATTGTTTGGAGTCTTCTGCTCAACAACGTTCTCGATACGAAGTACTCCTCCAATGGATATGGTTATGGAGGCACGCCGTATTTTTTTCCGCAGGCAGGAAGGAGTTACATGGCCATGATGACCGTAAGGTTTTAATGAATGGTGCCCACAACAAATCGATCCCTGCCGTCCAGATCATGAACCAGCCTGACATTGACAAACCCAAGGTTTTTCAGGAGATCAGCGCACGGTGGACCGAGACGCTCGTTTATTTCCATTATCAGCAGGCCACCAGTATGAAGACCGGTCTTTGATTTTCTCGCGATGGTTCGATGGAAAATCAATGGATCTTCATCATCGACAAAAAGCGCACGGTCAGGTTCAAACTTCCTGACATTCGCGTCTAACCCTTTCCGTTCGCTCTGCATGATGTAAGGAGGATTACTCACCACAACATCCCATGAGCCAGTCGGCAGCGAATCATGGAGAATGTCATGATGTAGAAATTCAACCTGTGCCTGATGTCCAATGGCGTTGGTGGAGGCTAACCTGATGGAATCGGTATCGATGTCGGTGGCTACAACCGTTGACAAGGGTAACTCAAGAGCGAGGGTAATGGCAATACAACCGCTGCCGGTTCCAATGTCCAGCACACGAAGAGGTTTGCTTTTGGCGACAGCCTTGACCACTTCTGATATGAGCAATTCAGTTTCGGGCCTGGGAATGAGTACAGATGGATTGACCTGAAATTCCCTGCCAAAAAAACTGGCTTTCCCGAGAATGTATTGTAAGGGCTCCTCAGCGTTCAATCGCCTGATGTCATTTTGAAAATACTCAGGCGAACTGTCAGTAGATTTTTCAGTGAGTATATCGGTTCGGGAGAGATGAAGGCGATCCTCAAGAAGCCATTCAATAATGGCTTGCCTTTCGCCCTCTGGAACCTTTAAGGTGATTTGGTTCACCAGGTGTTGAAATAACTCCCTCGCGTTCATGCTTTCACAAGTGTACCAATCATTTTCGGAACCATTGTTCATTTGTTTTGATTTTTACATTTGAGCATCTTTCGTACAGTGGAACAGGATGATTTTTTCATGCGTCGGACCTTCGAACTTGCCAGTCTTGGACTTGGCAGGGTGAGTCCCAATCCGTTGGTGGGTTGTGTGATTGTCGCCAATGAGGTGATCATTGGAGAAGGGTGGCACAGGAAATTTGGTGAAGAACATGCGGAAGTCAATGCAATCACCTCAGTCACCGATCATTCACTCCTTCGACATGCGACAGCATACGTCAATCTCGAACCGTGCTCTCATCATGGAAAGACACCACCCTGTGCTGACAAACTGATTGAGGTTGGCATCAAGCGGGTTGTCATCTCCAATAAGGACACAAACCCACTTGTAGGTGGGAAAGGAATTGAAAAGTTAAGATCGGCGGGAATCAAGGTGGATGTCGGCATCCTTGAAGAGGAGGGAAAGGCACTTAATCGTCGTTTTTTTACATGGATCAGAAAGGAGTCACCTTTTGTGATTCTCAAATGGGCCGAGAGTTCGGATGGATTTTTGGGTACTAGCAATGGCCCAACCCTGATCAGTAATGAATATTCCAGACAACGAGTTCACCAGTGGCGATCTGAGGAAGATGCCGTGCTGGTAGGGACCCGTACGGTAGAGATTGATAATCCTCAACTCAATGTGCGCGATTGGTCGGGCCGCAATCCGGTGAGGGTGTACATTGATCGCTCTTTGCGCTTGAGTGGCAAGTTGAACCTGCTTGACGGCTCGCAGCCAACCCTATGTTATAATTTGATGAAGGACGAGCAGACGTCAATGATGACTTCCGTAAAGCTCCCTGATGAACAATTTTTGAACCACCTGCTGCGAGACCTGGCTAAGAGAGGGATCGGATCGGTTATTGTTGAGGGAGGCGCGCAAACCCTTGAATGGTTCATCGCCTCAGGATGTTGGCATGAAGCCCGGATCTTCAAGACAGGAACGATGCTGCATAGCGGTGTGGCTGCACCAAGGCTTCAGGGAATGCCTGTTCAGGAAGATTCACTTTCGGGAGACCGATTGACCTGGCTGTCTAATCCAGCTGCTATCAGAATTTGATGATAAGACTCGCACCCGTGGTGTGGAGGTGAAGCCTGGTTTGCGTTTTCATGGACGCCTTGCGTTGATTATACATGTCAACAGCATTCTGGGCGCGCATCCTGTAGTTGGTGCTGAGCGGAATCGAACCAATGATGAGCGCTGCTCCGCCAGCCGCCATGGCCCATTCTGGATCAGCTCCGGTAATCACACTGGCCAGGGGAACGATAATGAGCCCGGCTCCGGCAAAGCCCATGATACCAGCAATGGTGCTATTCCTCCTTGCTTTCTTGAATTCTGAATAGGCATCAGGGTATTCAAAAAGTATTTGCCCCACTTGACGGGGGCTAACCTGATAAACCATGGTGTCCTTCTCAAACTCAAAATGAGCTCCGCCAAACGTTGGATACATGCTCAACTGCTGACCGCTGGCCAAATGACTAAAGACAACGGCAATTGATGCCAGAAAAATGAACTTCATGAATCAGGCCAGTCGCTTTGCTACTTCATCCCAGTTGACGATTGACCACCAGTTGGCGACATAATCTGCTCGCTTGTTCTGATACTTCAGATAATATGCGTGCTCCCAGACGTCAAGCGCAAGCAGGGGTGTGCCCTTCAGATCACTCGAGTCCATCATCGGGTTGTCCTGGTTAGGCGTGCTTCCGATTTTCAATTTTCCATGGTCATTGACCAGCCATGCCCATCCAGATCCAAACCGCCCTGTGGCAGCAGCTGTGAATTGTTCCTTGAAGGAATCAAAAGATCCAAATCCTTGTGTGAGTGCTTCTGAAACTTTTCCGGGCAAATTGATCCCTCCTGGTTTCATCACCTGCCAGAAGAAGTTGTGGTTCCATGCACCACCTCCGTTGTTGCGGGCTTTAGCAGAAAGTTTTGATGCATTCGTAAAAAAATCAGTTTCTGATGTGAAGCTGATGGACTCAGCGACAATCGCGTCGTTGACATTTTTGATGTAGGCTGAATGATGCTTGCCATAGTGAATTTCCATGGTCATTGTATCGATCGACGGTTCAAGCGCTCCGAAAGAATAGGGTAGGGGTATCTGTGAGAAAACCAATGACGGAGCAGAGGCTTGAGCCGCTTTGACATTGGCTACCAGAGAAGCGCCTATCGCTATGGCGGAGGTGGCCTTCAATGAGTTCTTTACAAAGGTTCTTCTGGTGATCGTTTTCATATGAACATTCGGATTGATGTAGCAATATTCAGGCCGCAGGTGGCTTCCTGGAAGGTTTTGTACATGGAAGCATAAAGGAAAGTTACCCAAAAATATTTAGCTTTAATGGACTAAACGTGTACAGCTATGGATGACATGTTGCATGATCAGATTCCTTCCCTTGATCTCGCGGATTTCACGGGAGGCAATGCTGAAAAAAAGAAAAAGTTTGTCGAGGATCTTGGCGGTGCTTACAATACCATCGGTTTTGTCGCTATCAGAAATCACTTTCTGAAGGATGAGCTTTCGCGAAAGCTTTATGACACCATCAAGACATTTTTCGGAATGCCCGAAGAGGTCAAGAAGAAATATGAAATAGCGGCGCTTGCTGGTCAGCGCGGATACATTGGCAAAGGGAAGGAACATGCGAAGGGCCGCAATACCGGAGACCTGAAGGAATTCTATCATGTTGGCCAGCAAGTGGAAGACAATGACCCTATCAAGGCAGAGTACCCTGATAACATTTGGCCGAACGAACTGCCTGCATTACGGGAGGTAAGCCTGGATGTATACAAGCAACTGGAGAAAACCGGCATAGAAATGCTTCGCGCCATAGCGCTGTACCTCAAGCTCCCGGAGAATTACTTTGATGCCAAAGTCAGACACGGCAACAGCATCCTCAGACCCATTCATTATTATCCCATTGAAAATCCAGACAGTGTACCAGCCGATGCTGTTCGAGCCGCTGAGCATGGAGATATTAACCTGATCACCCTGCTCATGGGGGCCAGTGCCGATGGTCTTCAGGTATTGAGACGAGATGGCAAGTGGATACCCATCACGGCTTTGCCCGATCAGTTGGTTGTCAATGTGGGCGATATGCTGGAGCGTCTGACCAACAAGAAACTGAAATCCACCATCCATCGCGTGGTTAACCCACCAAGACATTTGATGAACCTTCCGCGGTATTCCATTCCATTTTTTATGCATCCAAGAAGCGAAATGAGTCTTGCTGCCTTGCCAGGTTGTGTGGACCCCGGTCACCCTAAACTCTGGGATGACATCACGGCAGGGGACTTTCTGAACCAGCGTCTCAAGGAGATAGGGCTCAAGAAATAATCTGCAGATTTGTTTCAGCCAGTACGATACACTGCCTTTCTGCGTGATGTGCTGATGCTCTCCATTAGTACGTTCGGTGGACCTCAGGCGCATTTTGCACATTTTCTAAGGGTCCTGGTTCAAAAGAAAAAGTACCTGTCAGAAGAGGACCTCCTTGAAGTAAACTCCCTCTGTCAGGTTCTCCCCGGACCTACATCCACCCAGACATTAACCGCTATCGGATATAAACTTGGCGGCCCCAACCTTGCTTATTTAACCCTGTTGGTGTGGATCCTTCCCGGTGTCCTGATGATGACCAGTGCAGCACTACTCATTCATCATTTCCGGGATCGTCACCTCTCCCTGGAGTTTACCCGTTTTGTTCCAGCCATGGCCGTTGGTTTTGTCAGCTATGCCGCTTATACCATGACAGTAAAAACGGTTCAATCCCGGACGGCGATTGTGGTTATGGTGCTTGCTGCGGTGCTGTCATACTTTGTCCGCTCGCCATTCTTTTATCCTATTGCCCTTGTTGTGGCCGGCATCATCACGGCTTTCAAATACAAAGCACATCCACGGGAAGAGAAAATACCCATCAAGATATACTGGGCCAATTTTCTGCTCTGGGCAGGTGTTTTGATACTGGCGGCGGTGCTTGGTCACTTTACCAGGCATCCGCTCATTTTGATTTTTGAGAACTTCTACCGCAACGGAAGCCTCATCTTTGGCGGTGGCCAGGTACTTACGCCATTCCTGTATACCGAGTTTGTGGAACTCAAGTCATACCTGACGCCCAGGGAATTTCTTTCAGGATATGCCATTGCCCAGTCAATACCTGGCCCCGTGTTTTCGTTCTCTGCTTTTATCGGCGCGCTTTCAATGAAGGATGCTGGTCTCGGAAGACAAATCGCCGGTGCGCTCGTTTCGTCAGCTGGCATCTTTCTCCCTGGGACGTTTTTGATATTTTTTCTGGTAAGGTTCTGGGAAAGTCTCAAGAAGTTCAGGGCGGTGCGTGCGTCTCTGGAAGGAATTTCTGCTGCCAGTGCAGGACTGGTAGCTGCAGCAGCTGTGTTTTTATTTCAGCCTCTTGACAATGCCTTTGTCACCTACGCCTTTACCATTGGCACTTTTGTACTTCTCAATTTTACCAGAATTCCCTCAGCCCTGATTATTTTGATGGGGCTCATTCTTGGGTTTGTGGTTTAGGCAGTAAACAAAAAACCCCGCATCTGACGACGCGGGGTTTTGAAAATCTTTGATTTTAGTAATTAGCCGAGCTTGAAGATAATCGGCAACGTGTAGCGCTGCTTCACTGGTTTACCCCGCTGCTTGCCAGGATTCCATGAAGGGGCTGACTGCACAATGCGTACGGCCTCTTCATCACATCCGGCGCCGATTCCTTTGATCGCACGTACTTCAGAAAGCGTTCCATCTTTTCCAATCACAAACTCCACGAATACGCGTCCTTCAATACCCATACGTCGTGCCTGGGGTGGATACTTGATTTTATCACCAACGTATTTGTAAAAAGCGGCCATACCGCCTTTAGGAGTTGCAGACTCTTCCACGATGGTGAAAATTTCGTCTGTTTCTTCCTTAGGTTCCTCTGCCTGAACCACAATCTCTTCGATCTTGGTTTCTGAAGTAACTTCCACATCAAGGTTTACCTTGATGTCCTCCTTAATTTCTTCTTCATCGGGGACTTCAACCACCTGAGGTTGCTGTACAGATGGTGGCGGTGGGGGTGGTTGCTCCGTAGGGGGCGCTTCCATCGTTTCTTCAAAAGCATCGATGTTCTTGCCTTGCAAATCCACCAGGCTATCCTCGTACTGCTTCCATTCAAAAGCAGTTACGACAAGCGTCATCGTAATGATCAGGCCAATGCTCAGGAAAAACCCTGATTTCTTGGTCAAATCCGCGCTGTCAGTCTTTTTAGCTTCCATACTTCAGGTTTTAGGATTTCAAATATAGCAACAGAATCCACTCCTGCCCATTTGGTCACGGAAAATGCACACTTTTAGCTGACTACCCTGAGAATACCCCATTCTGGTGACCTCCACACAAGGTTCACTTGCGGCTGCCGTAGAATAGGCTGAAATAGACGGTTGGGAAGACGCTCTTATTCTTAGCCTCAGGCATGAGGATGATTTCGTTGAAATAGGTATCCAGAAGAAAACCCACCTCAATGCCCGCCACAGAACTCTTCACAGTACCGAATTCAAAAGCAAGGCCTGCCTTGATGTTGACTCCGAATTGAATGGTTGACTCCCCGAGACCCTCAAAGAGATTTCCTGTTCCCAGGATGTTGGTGAAATAGTGTTGCGGATTGGTTGGATCGTACTGTTCGTGAACAGTGATAAAGAAATTCCGGTCAACCATTCTTTCAATATAATAAGGGGCAATAATTCCGATGGAAGGACCAATGGCTCCGACAGCTTTGATTTCTACGCCTTGTTGAGGCGCTTTGTCAAAGAGAATGTAATCCCTTCCGTATTGCAACCGGAAAGCATAGAGGTAATTACTCTTTCCATAAATGAAATAATTCCCTGTCGCCTGGGCGCTCTTGCGGTCTTCGAGCGAGTGCTTGACATTCATAATCTCCAGACCGAATGTCTCCAGCATCCTGTCGGTGAGCTTTCGCGACTTTTTGAAAATAAATCCACCAATGAGACCTCCCGATGAATTTTTGTTGATACCCCAGATAAACTCTGAAGTATATTCATAGCTGTCCTGCGTTTGGGCAAAAAGGCCCATCGAAAGACCTACTCCAAAGAGCGTTAGTATAAACCGGGAAAACCTGACTGATAGCATTCTGAAGGACTTTGGCCTAATTTAGCCTCAACTAAGAAACGTAAATTTAGCTGAATTTAATATATGGGATCAATGAATGGACAATACCTGGGTGGCCTTCGGACAGAGGACACCCATCTTCAGTCGGGTAACAAAATCATTACTGATGCTCCCACAGACAACCAGGGGAAGGGCGAAGCGTTCAGTCCGACAGACCTTGTCTGCGCTGCCCTGAGTAGTTGCATGATGACGTTAATGGGGATGCTTGCCAACCGCGAAGGAATTGACATCTCTGGGATGTCATCATCCATTACAAAAATCATGGCCTCTAATCCACGAAGAATCGCTGAGATCCAAATAGCTTTTTCTCACCCTTCACTAAAGGTGACCGATGTGCAAAAGAAAAAACTGGAACATGCGGCAAGGACTTGCCCTGTGGCACTCAGCCTTGGAGAGCAAGTCGTACAAACGGTGACTTTTGATTTTTAATAAGCCCAAAGTCCCTTCTCGCGCTTATCGTATTGCATTTTCTTTGGCTTGTCCTTGACACTGGAAGGTTGCGTGTCATTCTTACGGAACATCTTTGACCAGAACATTTTAATGTTGGTAAAAATGCTCCGCTCCCCGTCAACATTGTCTTCCTCGCTATGAGCGAACTTGGCGTCGGGATGAAGTTTTCTGCCGGTATACTTGTGCATCTTAAGGTTGCCCTGGAAATCGCCGATTCTTCCCTCAGCCTTACCGGGAGCAATTCCTTTTAGAGCAAGCCTTGAGCTATTGGGATTACGTTTGTAGTCCCAATACTGCTTCATGACGCGTGTGTATTCACTGGCTTTGACCGAGGACCGTGTCGGCTTGATGCCAGGCAATGAATTCTTGGCCGCATGAAGTTTTCTTGAGTAGTCACCTTCTTTCACCCGTACCTGAAGGCCATCGACAGCTTTCAAATTGGGTGGAGGACTCTTTGGTAAAGCCTCGTTGTTGTTGTTCCAGAGAATGCCGCTGACCGATCCGCCTCCCTTTTCCGGTTTCCTGGCTTTGGTGCGGCCGGAGTAATTGATGTTGACCATCATTGCCGGAGGATTCTTGGCCAAAGCCGATTCGTTATTGTTCCACAAAATTCCGCTGACTGTGCCACCGCCTTTCTCTGGACGCTTGGCTTTCAACCTGCCTGTATAGTTGATGTTGGCTGCCGTCGCAGGAGGATTCTTTCCCAAGGGACTTTCATTATTGTTCCAAAGAAAGCCACTGACACTGCCCCCGCCTTTCTCCTTTCTCTTCGCCTTGTACCTTCCAGAATAGTTGATATCAGCGCCAGTAGGTGGATTTCCCTGGATGGCTGATTGATTGTTGTTCCACAAAACTCCGCTGATACTCCCTCCACCTTTGGGTCGTCTCTTTGATTTTATGGTTCCCGAAAAGTCGGCGCCATCATTTCCAAACAACCCAGCCTTGCTCGATACTTTTATGTTGCCGCGATAGTTAGCCCCTTGTTCATCAAAACCGCGCCCGCCACGCTTCATGAAACCGGAATAATTCACGCCATTAACCTCGAATTGCTTTACCGGACCAATTCGTTCTATGTTTCCGGAATAACCAGCGTACTCAGCAGAAAAACCTTTACGGTCCTTCAGGTTTCCTTTGTAGTTGTACCCCAATCGTGAATACCCCGGAATTCGGTTTCGCTTCATGTTGCCTGAGTACCCGACATACTCACCTGAAAAACCCCTGTCACCTCTTTTCATTTTGCCTGAGTAACCGATATAGTCGCTGGAGAACCCTCTCGCTCCACGTTTGATATTCCCTGAGTAGCCGACATAGTCACCAGAGAATCCCCTCGCACCTCGCTTGATGTTTCCTGAGTAGCCGACATAGTCACCGGAGAATCCTCTTGCGCCCCGCTTGATGTTTCCTGAGTAGCCCACATAATCTCCGGAAAATCCTCTTCCGCCTCGCTTGATGTTTCCTGAATAATTGTGGCCCTCCAGTGAATATCCACCTTGCTGGCCGCTCTTCATGAATCCGGAATAATTGACTCCCCTTTTCGGAAACTGTCGTTGTTGTCTCCTTTGGTTGCCTGAAAACTCAAAATAGGCCGTTGAAAAGCCGGGCAGATCTTTCCTCCGGAGATTACCGGAATATCCCGCGCCACCTTTTGCCCGCGAAGTTTTTCGAGCCTTCCCTCCATAGCCGGCTCCACCGGGTGAGAAACCTGCCCCGCGTTTGATGTTGCCTCGATATCCCGTGCCCTGGTCCCCAAACGTTTTGGTTGAACCATCAGAGTGAATATTGCCTGAGTATCTGGCTGCCCGTGTATCGGGAACACGGTCTTTGGGCTTGACACCTCTGAACCCCTTGTTGAAAATCTTTGCAAGCCAGATCGCGCCGTCCCCCGGTTCGGTGGGCCTGATGTGTTTGTTGGAGTGCGCACGTTGAGCCCTTGGATTTCTCACGGGCCAACCGGCGACATCTCCTTTCCATCCGCGGGAACGGGGCGTCGCAGTTGGGTAGCCTCCTTGTGGAGTTGGCGGCCGGTCACCACCGGGACGTCTGCCATAGAATTTCAATGTGTCTCGACCTACAAGACCTGCAGTCGGCGACTTATAGTTTCGTGTCCTAAGCGGACCGCCGGTTATATCCGTTGTAACACCGCGTTCTTTCTTTTGATACTTTCCCCAGTACACGTTTTTTCTTCCACGCTGAACGTTCGGGCGGCTTGCAGACGAAGGATAGAAACCAGGCTGAGACCCGCCAGTTTTTGGTACGCGGGAATATCGTTGAACTTTCGAGACGGCTCCACGATTGGAGAATGATTTTTCCTTTCCACCACGACGCTTCTTGTAATAGGCGACATAAGGTCCACGTTGGGAATAGGTATTTCTTACTGTCCCCGTTGCGCTTTGGTTTTTAATGGGTCCCTTGTCAGCGCCGCCAACCCAGGCGCGTTCCTGAGCCCTTGGTCGATGCTCAACAAAACGCTTTCCCTTAATGGTACGAGAGTATACTGGAGGCTTTACCTTCGGTTGCTTTCTTGCATACCGAACATAAGGGCCTTTCTGGGGATACACATTGTGACGTGCTGCATCTGCCCCTGTCGGTCTCATCCTGCGCATTCTGTATCCCGACACATCGCCTTTCCATGCGCGCACTTTGCTTTCACGTGGAGACTTTGAGAATACACGACCCCTGGGTGACGCAGATCTGTCTGGTTGACTCCTCGCATTGCGTGATGTTGTAGGTGGTTGTCTGTAGCTAGCGTTGGCCCGATTGGCGGAAGAGGTGCCTTTGGTTCGAAGCCGCCTTCCTGCAATATCCCGGGTGTTTCCTCTTTCCTTCCGCTTGACGGATTTTCCTTTAGTCTCCCTGACCTGTCGTTGGTTCTTCACTGGCCGGTCGCCCTTGGTGTTTTGCGACATGGCAGGACCCGCCAGGAAAATAAATACCACTGCCAGTATGGCGCACCTCAACATACTGAGGGTAAAACGGATGCGATATCGGATTTCTTGTTCCAATGACTCCAGGTCAACAGGCTAAGGTACACAAAACCGCAGATTTCGGCCCTAAATGGCCTATCCTGAATCCTAGTAACCCATTAGTCTTTCGATGGCTTTATTCAGCCGGACTTGGGGCAGGAAGTTGGCTTCGAGGGTAGGCGCAAAGGGAATGGGTGTATCCAGGCTTGCTATACGAATAACGGGAGCATCGAGGTGCTCGAACAGGTGCTCGCTGATCCAGGCGCTGATTTCTCCACCTATTCCCCCAGTGAGTGTGTCTTCGTGCAGCAGAAGAACCCGATTGGTTTTTTTTACGGTTTGCTCCACAGCAGACCTGTCCCAGGGAAGCAATGTCCTTAGATCAAGAATGTCGGCTGAAATGTCTGGAAAGCTATTCATCGCTTCCTGAGCCCAGTGCACACCCATCCCGTAGGTGATGATCGACAAATGACTGCCTTCAGTGACCAACCGAGCCTTGCCTATCTCCACCTGGTAGTACTCATCAGGAATGCTCTCCTTCACCGACCGGTAAAGTAGTTTGTGTTCAAAGTACATGTAAGGATTCGGATCATCCAGCGCTGCGCACAAAAGACCTTTGGCGTCATAGGGATTGGATGGATACACAATCTTCAACCCAGGTGTATGAAAAAACCAGGCCTCGTTACTTTGTGAATGAAAGGGTCCGGCTGCCGTTCCTGCTCCTGTTGGCATTCTGACAACGACATCAGCTGCCTGACCCCATCGCCAATGTGTCTTCGCCAGGTTGTTGATGATTTGATTGAATCCTTCCGTAACGAAATCAGCAAACTGCATCTCGACCATCGCCTTCATTCCCTTGATGGAAAGCCCGAGACCGGTACCAACGATGGCCGCTTCACACAGTGGCGTATTGCGAACCCGTTCCTTGCCGAATTGAGCAACAAATCCATCGGTAATCTTGAAGACGCCTCCGTACTCTGCAATATCCTGCCCCATCAATACCAGGTTGTCGTGCCTGACCATGGATTGTCTAAGCCCGTCACTGATGGCATCGATGAATCTTTTTTCTGATTTCTTTTCCGAAGATGGCTCTGCAACAGTTTGCTGGTACGGTGAGTAAACATCCTCAACGTCCTGATTCATGGCGGGATCAGGGTGTTTTTCCTGAAAGGCAATTTCGAGTCCCTTCTCTATCTCCGATTTAATTTTTTTTCTGAGGTTTTCGCAATCCTTCCGATCAACTACTTTTTCCTTGATGAGGAAGTCTTCATAGTTCTGCACAGGATCCTTTTTGGCCCATTCCTCCATCAGTTTCTTGGGAACGTACTTTGTGCCCGAAGCCTCTTCATGGCCCCTCATCCGGAACGTCATGCACTCCAGGAGAACGGGTTTCGGATTCTTTCGCATGCGTTCAGCAATTCGCGACACCGTATCAAAAACCTCAAGAATATTATTTCCATCTACCTGAATGCCTTCAATACCATAGCCGATGGCCTTATCAATAAACTGCTTGCAGCGGAACTGTTCATTACTTGGCGTAGAAAGTCCGTAGCCGTTATTCTCAATGATAAAAATGACAGGAAGGTCCCAAACAGCGGCAACGTTCAAGGCCTCGTGAAAATCTCCCTCACTCGTTCCGCCATCACCATTGAAGACGGCCGTTACCTTTTTCTCTTTCTTGATCAGTGAAGCCAGCGCGATGCCGTCAGCCACTCCATTCTGAGGCCCAAGATGCGAGATCATGCCAACAATGTGATGCTCGTTGGTGCCAAAATGAAATGACCTGTCTCTTCCTTTCGTGTAACCCATGGAGGTACCCTGCCATTGTGCAAACAATCTGTCGAATGGGAGTTTTCTGCCTGTAAACACGCCAAGGTTCCGATGCATCGGAAGAATATACTCATCGGGCTGAAGCGCCTGAGTGACGCCAACAGCAATGGCCTCCTGACCGATGCCGCTGAACCACTTGCTGATTTTGTTTTGACGAAGAAGAATCAGCATTTTTTCTTCGATCAGACGTGGCCACAACAGTTCATGGTGGAGTCTTTTCAATATATCGTCGGAGTATTTCTTTCTCGAGAATTTCATGGTAGAAGGATAAAAGTACTCTGGGACTGCAAGATAAGGGAAGATTCAGATCGGTTTTTAATCCATGAATCGATCCTTCCACTCAGGCCTGGGGACGAGGCAACTTGTCTTTTTGCCGAACAACCTGTAGCGGTGTTTGGCAATCAGGTCGTACAACCCGTCCCGAATCCATAAAGGCAGGATGATCCCTGAATACAAAAGCGCCCATCCGCCGCCCATCTGCTTAAGTATGCGCAGCACCGCGTCAGACTTAACATATAATTGACCGTGTTCAATGAGTACAACGGTGGTCATACGTTCAGCCGGTTGACGAAATGATAAGAGAAGTTGCTGAGCGCCTGTTGACTGAAGGGATCCGAATACAAATTGACTCTTATGATCACGGGGAAGAATGAACTTCACAAACCCCCCGCACATGTTGCAGACACCGTCGAAGAGAATGATTGATTTTTCAGGCACCTGTTTTTTGGCGTTTGAAAAGAGGCACTGTGCTGCAAGGTTCGCCATACATAACTGACGCGGCAACGGCGCGGAGGCGTATGGCAGCTTCTACAAAAACAGATTCGGGAACGTGAACATCGCTGCAACCCTTAATGACCACTTTTGCATTCCTGTATTGCTCCCAATGAATCTTGTTCAGTGCTTCATGGAAATGAACAGCAGCAAGTTGGGACTTGTCTCCAAAAACAACGCGGTGAGCAATGGGTTGCAATGAAATGGCAATCAACATGAAGGCCCACGTCGGAATGATGGCATCTGCCGAACAATAAAGCGCTACATCTTTTCCGGCATACTGCTGCCAATCATGGGTACGGACAAACTCACGAAGGTCTTTCTCCCGCAGCACAAGCCCCTGAAACAGGAGATCTTTCAGGTCGAAAGCGACTGATTCACGCCCTGACGCCAAATCCTCAAGATTGAGTGTAACGAGCGCACTATTGGAGACGCGATTGATGATGTCTTTTTCTTCCACAGGAAAGGGGTCACTTCCTTAATAACCCGTTTTACGTTTTTTTAGTTTTTGCGACGAACTCTTTCAGGTATGCCGGCTCAAAAGTCCTCAAATCCGAAAAATCCTTTTCTTCAAATTTACGAAATGCCATGCCGCCCATGGCAGATGCTCTCGGATCAATGTGATCAAGGAAACTGGCGTTCGGATGACGGATAACGACTTTGCACTTGGATGCTCCACTGCCCATGAAAACAATGGGCTTCCTTGCCAATGCTTCGTTGAAACTACCTTCATCGACAACCAAAGGTTTGGATGGCTCCACGACATCCAATCGGGAGGTAAGCAAACAACAGTAAACTTCCATTCGCCGGGCATCAATCATTGGGCATATCAGGCTTTCCGTTTGAACGGCTGGAGCAGAGGAGGCAATCACATGAAGGGAATCGAGGGCAATCAACGGTATGCCCAGAGCAAAGCAAACCCCTTTGGCTGTCGCAGCCCCAATCCTTAGCCCGGTGTAGGATCCGGGCCCACCGGAAACAGCAACAGCATCTATACTTGATTTGGTTAACCCGGATTCCTGGATGAGTTGGTCCATCAGGACCATGAGTTGGGCCGCTGCTGCCTGGGGCGTGTTGAGTTCCTTCGATACCACCAACTTACCTTGATCATGGATGGCCGCCGAGCAAACTGAAGTGGATGTTTCAAGGCTGAGGATGATCGCCATCAATTTGATTTAAGGATACTTGGCACTGATGCACCAGTAGCGAGGATACGCTTTGCCTCGAGGAGATCCGGGTCATGATCGAGAGATACTTCGACCCGTCCATGTCTCAGTCCGGTATGGAAACCAATTTCTTCCTCAAGCAACGGCTGTATCTCGTCTCGAAACCGCGTCATAAATCCAGCATGATGATCAGCCACCTTTCGCTTGATGGACTGAAGTCCGCCTTGTAGTTCTTCGTACCGTCGGGCTTGCCGGGCCTCCGAGATTAGTTTATCCACATCCTTTTCTAATGTCGTGGTATAGACGAATTTTTTTTCTGTAAGCCATTGGCCGAAAGCCTGGTACTCAGCATCGGAGAGCTTGAAATCCGGACCCACCTTCAATTGAGGATGAAGTTGACAATACCTTGTAGCATAGTCAAAGAACATTCCGGAGACGGAAAGTTCCAGAACGGCACTCCCGTAGGGTTGACGGTGAACAGGGAAGTCTGGATCCAGTCCGCCACCATCATACACGGTGCGTCCATTTTTTGTTTTGAATGCTACTTTGAGTGAGTCTTCAACTTTTTGAACAGTCCCGTCTTTCTTTCTGTGGGTGTAGTCAAGCGCCTGGATGCATCGGCCGCTGGGGATGTAGTATTTAGCGGTGGTTACTTTCAGTTGTGACCGGTATCCCAATTGTCGTGTCGTTTGGACGAGGCCTTTTCCAAATGTTTTCTCACCAACCAGCGCCGCGCGGTCATAATCTTGCAAGGCACCAGCCACAATTTCAGAGGCCGATGCACTTCCGCCGCTCACCAGAATGACCAGCGGGATGTTGAGATCAAGGGGAGGATTGAGTGTAACGTACGATTTGTTCCATTCCCTGAGTTTCCCACGGGTTTCGACAACAGGCTGACCTTTAGGAATAAACAGGTTGACCAGATTGACAGCTTCGTAAAGGAGGCCGCCTGGGTTATCACGTAGATCGAGAATCAATCGGGTAGCGCCTTGCTTCTTGAGTGATACAACAGCGTCTTCGACTTCTTTGGCTGCGCCCGGAGTAAAGTCTTCCAGTTTGATGTAGCCGGTTTCCTTCGCGATGATGCCTTCGTAGGCAATATTGGAAATCTTGATTTGCTCTCGCGTTAGGTTGAATGTGTACTCTTTGTCGAGGCGACGAATGACAAGGGTCACGTCAGAGCGAAGCCCGCCCTTGAGGAGGCTGCTGATGTCGAAAGTAGATTTACCTTTGACATTCTTGCCATCCACTGAAATGATCTCATCGCCTACACGAATTCCGGCACGGTGGGCTGGAAAATTCTCATAAGGATGCGTGACCACATTCTTGCCGTTAATGGTGCCGATGAGCGCCCCAACGCCGGCATACTGACCAGTGGTTTGTATGGTGAATGTCTCAAGATCTTCTTCGGGAATAAACTCCGTGTAAGGATCAAGGGACTCAACCATTCCATTGATGCCTGTATGGATGACAGATTTGGGATCTATTTCATCAACATAGTATGCGTTTAGTTCACGAAAGAGCGTGGTGAAGAGGTCAAGGTTCTTGGCAATATCGAAGTACTTTTCCGCGGGTGGCGTAAAGGCAAGCAATGCGAGACTGACGAGTATGGCTAGGCTAATTCTTGTTTTCATTGCGGTTCAGTCGCCTTAATGAGCTTTCGATGGCCTGGTGAATCGTTGATGAAGGAAGTATCTCCTTGGCTATGTAAATATACGCCAGGCAGAGAGGGTTGGATGTAACCAACAATGCTTTGTTGAGCCGGTAGCCTTCCCGTATCCTGCGTTTTAAGGTGTTTCTGTCGGTAGCCTTCCGGAAAGTTCGGGCTGGGACGGAAATGAGTACCTGGTTTTTGGCCTGACCCTCGTCAGTTGATTGAAGGAACAGGACCTTGAGTGGGAACGAGGAGAATGATGATCCTTTTTTAAATAGGTCATCAATGGACTTCCGCTTGCTGAGGCGTTCTTCTTTTTGGAACCGGAGTTTCCCCATGGCGTAAAGATAAACTTCCGCCCTGTGGTGGGCCGTTACTTGCGCTTAAAGGTCTTTTCGTCAGAAACAGTCAGTTTCTTTCTGCCTTTTTTCCTGCGCGATGCGAGTACCCTGCGGCCATTGGCAGAAGCCATCCGTTCACGGAAGCCATGCTTGTTCTTTCTTTTCTTGCGTGAGGGCTGATACGTACGTTTCATGGTCGCTAAAAATTAAGGGCTGCAAAGATGGGTAGGATTTTTCTATTTACAAAAGTGAGCCATTGCCTGCGATATGAGCCCTTTTCGCTAGAATTTATTGGTTTGCTTTTTGAAAAAGTGACCTGTCCTTCTATCTTTGCAGTCCGTTTTTGAAGAGAAAGGCCAAATTCAGTCGGAGTAAGGCCTTTAAGCGGATAAGTCGAAGGACTTCAGTACCCGGTTCTGATTGAAAATTTGGTCCAAAGTGGACAGGATTTGAGGCCAGAAAGAGGTAAACGTTCATTGAATGAATGGAATTGATAGCGGACCCGATCATGTTCGATAGAGGATATGATCGAGTTGATTCTAAAACAGGGGTCTGACCAGGAGCCGAGAGGTAATCGGGTTGGATCAATGAAAAGGATAAATGAAGCCAAGGAGAAATAGACAAAAAAGGATTGATTGACTTCCCGACAGGGGAGTGATTGATTCGAAGGATTAATACTATGGAGAGTTTGATCCTGGCTCAGGATGAACGCTAGCGGCAGGCCTAATACATGCAAGCTGAACGGTAGAGTTGTAGCAATATGACTTGAGAGTAGCGTAAGGGTGCGTAACACGTATGCAATCTGCCCACAACAGGAGGATAGCTCTTCGAAAGAGGAATTAAGACTCCATAACACCATTTGAGGGCATCTGAGGATGGTTAAAGTACAAGCGGTTGTGGATGAGCATGCGCATGATTAGTTAGTTGGTGCGGGTAACGGCCCACCAAGACGATGATCATTAGGGGAACTGAGAGGTTGGTCCCCCACACTGGCACTGAGATACGGGCCAGACTCCTACGGG
>JAEUUD010000169.1 GCA_016787625.1 Cyclobacteriaceae bacterium | reverse complement strand
GTCCGGCATGTGGCCCGCAGGAAGTACAGCGCTGCGGTCCTTCATGGAAATCCCGATCACTTTGGCGCGCTTCTGCGTCGCAATTTTCAACTCATCCGTAATGGTCGTTGAGAGCATTCTCCATGGAGACACGGCACCGCGTCCCGCATCGGTACCGACAGGTTTTTGGCGGGCATCTCCCACGCAATTGACCATTTCCTGAGAGTCTTTGTTATACCAGTCATTGGCGATGATTCCATGAATGGCCGGTGTTGTTCCCGTGTAGATTGAAGCGTGCCCAGGTCCTGTGTAGGTTGGAATGTAGTTGTAGTGGGCATTCTTGAGCATGAACCCATCATTGACGAGTCGGCGAAATCCTCCAGGACCAAACTTCTTTTCAAAACGATAGAGGTACTCCTGTCGCATTTGGTCGACCACGATGCCCACAACAAGTTTTGGATGTTCCTGAGCGAATGCAGAAACAGACAGGAAGCCAGCAAAGAGCATCAAAAGCAGTGATCTCATGTTAGAAAAATTGGTGCCAGCAAATCTAAACGATAGATCAATTATCGCAAGCGATTTTATCAAACTCGTCCTCTTCCATCGCCTGACGGCGGATAACCTTGCCGGATTGATCAAAGTACACAACAACCGACAATTCAGCCTCTGAAATGCGTCTCTCCGTGAAGTACAATGGGACCTCGCGCGTTCCCAGGTTGATCAGATCGGTATATTGAATGGGGATGATGATTCCCTTGCGGTTGCTGATCACACCATATGACTTGTCCTGCTGTACAATGGTCACCCTTTCTTTTACGGACTCATGGAGACCCCTAAAGCTTTTGACATTATCGAGTCTCACCTTTTGCGTGGCAATATCGATCAGTTTCCAGGTGTTGCCTTTCATAACCCAGGCCACTGAATCGTTCCAGTACTGCACATCGTCCCAGGTATGAGGTCCCAGGGATTTACCATCGGGAAGAATAAATCCGTATCCAATATCCCGGAAGGCCAGTGACAGTTTTGTGTTGTATGACTTCACATTCCGATCATAGACGGGTTTGATCAGCTGCCGTGTTCTTGCATCAAACCATCCGAATTTCTTGTCCTTGAGCAGTGAAAATCCAAAGTCTCCGGACGGAACGATCGCGTCATACTCCTGGGGCAACACTGCTTTACCATCTTCTGAAAAAATTCCCTTCTTGCCGGCTTTGGTAAGAATAAATAGTGAAGGTGACACAGCTTCCAGCTGGTCAAATTCTCCGGTGAACAATTTCACTCCGGATGCCGCATCGTAAACGACTTTCTTTTTCTTTTCCTCAAGGACCATCCATGCCACAGAGTCCTTGTATTCTTTGAATTGAAAAGGTGTGCCTTTCACAAAAGCAATCCGCTGACCTGAAGGAAGGAAAGCGAGCACCGAATCACTACGCTGCAAAAAACCCAGTTGCCCCTGAAACCAAACACTGTCTCCCTGCTCAATCCACCCCAGACCCTTGTCGAAGAGGCTGTGTTTGCGAGGACCATTGACAACCCTGATGAATCCTCCCTGCTCTGCAACAAGCTTGTAAGGTTTGCCTTCCAGTTTTTTCACGCCCTTTACAAATGCACTCTCTCCCTTGGTGGTCACAAACCCAAACGAAGTTTTTCGAAGTGCCTGTCTGTCCAGTGGCACAATGAAATGGAGGTTGGCATTAATCACGCCCTCCAGCACACCATTGCGAACCCAGTATTGCTGTTCGCCCCATTGACGCGTTTCATCAAAAGTGAAATCCTCACGAAACTCACCACCGTGCATCGACCTGGCCATGCGACCGGGCGTGGTGAGGATGCGCTTGCGGCTCACGGTGAGCTGTACAACAGAGTCAAGCACCTCGATCTCATCGAATGAAGGAAGTGGCAATGCCCTCCCCGTCAATGTATGAATCGTCCATTCATCATTCTGATTGATAGCAACGAAACGGTTGGCAATAACCATGGCGTCATCCGTTGATTTGTTAGTCATACGAAAACCGGACTCATGAATCACGACGCCTCCACTGTCGGTGGCAATGAAGATGAATCCAAGACCCAGGTCGTCAAAATCTTTCAAAGGGCCTTTCCAAACCAGTGAACCGTTTCTTGCCAGGAGGCCTCGTGATGTCACCAGGTATCGATCTTCAATCTCTCCGCACCGGTAGCCTTCCGGGATCTGTTCAAATTTTGGTGCAATCACTTCCGTTCCGCGTTCATCAATGAATCCGTACAATCCGGATTTGATGACAGGAACCCAATAACCGGTTGATACTTTATCTTGTCGCTTCAGCGAATCGTTCAGCCACGATGCACTCACGGTTTCCCCTTCCCGACGGAGTTCAAAAAGCATCGACCGGGCACGGTTGACCCACCGGCTCTCCGGATAGGATGTAATGAACTGTTGAAACGCCCTGGGTGACCCTGATGAAGTCATCAATTCAAAAAGGTGCTTCTCTGCCAGGGGCCTGTAGGGGTTCTTTGGAAATTCTTTGTAGAACCGGGCATAGCTGGCCAACCGCTTGTCTCGCGTCACCTCATCAAACTCCAGTTTTTCCATCCGGCCTTGCGCTTCTGTCTTGCGATGGGATGACGGATAGCGCGACATAAAATCACGAAACGCCATTGCTGTGTTGGCCTTCAGTGCTTTCAGAAATGCCAGTTCATCACGCAACTCAACTGCCGATGGTAGCTGGACCGCTGTCGCATAGTGATCAATGAAATGCTGATAACCCTCCTCCGTCTCTACGTTCTTTGCTGTCTCAAATGCTATACTGTCGATGCGCGATCGAAGGGTGACAAGGGTGAGGCTGTCCGGCACAGGCTTCCTGGTTTTTTCCCTTCCCTGAAAAGCGCTGGCGGCCCTACGCTGGTAAATACTTGCCGAGTCGATCTGATAGGTCGGATGTTGGCTATTGAGGAAGAAAACTGCCATCAGGTAAATCGGCTCAGGGTTGAGCGAATCTTTTACCATTGCTTTCCTGATGGATTGCTCGGCTTTGGTCCATTTGGAGCGTTCCTTAATGGCCGAGAGCTTTTCCGGAGTCGTTTGCGCCAGGGCAGGCACAACAGTCACCATCAGCAAACATGCAAACAAGCGGCTCATGCCTTAATAACGAAAAACTGGATTGGTCATTTGAAGCAAGACGCAAAAATACTCAATCGGACCATCAGGGAATTCCACCTTTTACACCTTTTCAGGTCCGGCTTGCATCTAAAGTCAAACACCGGTGTAACCATGGCAGGAATGGGAAGTTTACGCCAGAGGTTTCTCCGGTCATTTCCACGAAGGAATGCCATTCGTTGTTTTACCTAAACTTCATACCATGCTGACCAATTATATCATTGCCGCCCTGAGAAATTTCAAGAAGCACAAACTTCACTCGCTCATCACCCTCGTGGGTCTTTCCCTGGGGTTAATGACGAGTCTGCTGGCTTTTCTCTTTGTCGTGGATGAAAATTCTTACGACAAGTTTCATTCACGCATTGACCGGATGTACCGGTTAAACAAAATATCCAGGCAGGATGATGGCTCCACCTTCAAGAATGCCGAAACCTCGGGCATGATGGGCCCGACGATGCGAAGTGAATATGGTGAAGTGGAACAGGTGGTTCGATATCATCCATGGTATAACAGTCTTGTATTTACCAATAAAGACCGCAACACCGAGCTTGGCGAAAAAGATGTCCTTATCGTTGACAGCACCTTCTTCCAGGTATTTGAATTTGGGCTGGTGAGGGGCGCCGCGGAAAAAGTGCTGACGCGGCCTGGTACAGTGGTGCTGACAGAAAAGCTGGCAAGTGCACTTTTTGGTGATGAGGATCCCATTGGTAAAACGGTCATCGGTATCAACAACCTGGAATTTGAGGTAACGGGCATCGCCAAAGAGCCTCCCCGCAATTCGCATATTCAGTACAAGGCCCTTGTCTCCTGGACCTCTACGGTTCCTCAGCTTGGTGCCATGCCATATGAGTGGATGAACAACTGGATCGCCCAGGGCATTACCACGTATGTTCTCCTCAAACCCGGTGCCGATGCCGCCAAACTGCAGGCGAAATTTCCAAAGTTCATGCAGGATCACATGCCCACGAGGGTGGATAGTTACTCCCTTTACCTTCAACCTTTCGGCGAGGCATATCTGGATGCCAGTGAAATCAAATACCATGGCATGTCAAAGACCGGAAGCAGGCAATATGTCATGATCTTTTCCATCATCGCAGGATTTATCCTTTTCATAGCATGCGTGAACTACATCAACATTAGCACGTCCAAGGCAACACGGAGGGCACGCGAAGTGGGTATGCGCAAATCACTCGGCGCTACACGACAGCAATTGATGAAACAGTTTCTCGGCGAATCGTTTGTCACCACTATGTTGGCAGCCGTACTGGCGGTAGCCATGCTCTACCTGATCATTCCTTACTTCAATGACCTGGCCGGAAAATCACTACCCGTTAATCTGCTTTGGAGTGCCCCTGCCATTGGCGGTCTTCTCTTTCTGGTCGCCGTCGTGTCTTTCATTGCGGGTGTTTATCCGGCATTTGTTCTTTCGGCCTTCAGGCCTTCAGAGGTTTTGAAGACCAATGCACAGAGTAAACTCACCGGTCACTGGCCGAGGCAGGTGCTCATAACCTTCCAGTTTGCCATTTCCATCATCATGATTGCGGGGACCATCCTGGTTTACCAGCAGATGAATTTCATACTCTCGAAGGACCTTGGTTTCGATAAAGATCATGTCCTTACGCTAAGCCTGACTACCGACATGTTACCCAAAGGCCGAACCCTCGCCGACGAGGTGGCTCGTCATCCGAGTGTTGTGAGTGTTTCGTTGGGGCGCACGGCGCTTGGTATGGGTGGAGCAAGCACACGGGTTCAACCCGAGGGCTTTCCGCCCGATGAGGTGGAAGTCCGCATGTTCCCGTCTGACGGAAATTTTCTCAAGACCTATGACCTGCAGATGGCCGCCGGACGGTTCTTTGACGTCCCAGCGAGGGCAAGTGATTCCACGGCCCTCATCATCAACGAGACATTGGCCAGGCAACTGAAATGGGATAACCCGATGGAGAAGACCATTCGATTAAACGAAGGTGAAACGCCACGTCCGGTGATTGGCGTGTTAAAAGATTTCAATTTCAAATCCTTGTATGACGAGGTTGAACCCCTGGTCATGTGGATCAGTCGCAATCAGCGCAACTTGTCCATTCGCTTCAGCGGGAATCCTAAAGAACTGATCGCCTTTCTGGAAGTCAAGTGGAAAGAGTTTGAGACCCGATACCCTTTTCGATACACTTTCGTGGATGACGCTTTCGCGAAATCCTACCAGTCAGAGGAAAAACTCTTTCAAACGGTGATGACATTCTCCGTCCTTAGCCTTGTCATTGCATGCCTGGGACTTTATGGGCTCGTTGCGTTCACACTGGAGCAGCGTACCAAAGAAATTGGTATACGCAAGGTGATGGGTGCCACCGTCATGGGACTAAGCATCATGGTGAACAGGAAGTTTATGGCGCTCGTGGCCGCGGCAAGCATCTTGGCCATCCCGGTTGTCATCCCATTCATGAATACATGGTTGGATAAGTTTGCCTTCAGGA
>JAEUUD010000168.1 GCA_016787625.1 Cyclobacteriaceae bacterium | reverse complement strand
TGACAGAAACAAAAATGGCGTCATTGATTCTATTGATGATACGATGGACCTGATCAGTGAGCTGACGCGAAAAGGCTACCGGCCTTTCCACGACATACAATATCTCGAAATCAAGGATGGTAAGCACAATGTAGAGACGTGGGCTGAAGCGATGCCAACCTTTCTTCAATGGGCCTTTGGCAATGCCTGATGAGAAGTCCCGAAACCATCGTGTTCGATTTGGGCGGTGTGCTCATTGACTGGAATCCCCGCTATCTGTATCGCAAAATATTTGACACTGAAGAAAAGGTGAGTTGGTTTCTCCAACACGTATGCACACCAGAATGGAATGAGAAACAGGATGGTGGTCGGACGTTTGCAGAGGCCAACCGTGAATTGATCACGCGATTCCCAGAGTACGCTCAGGCCATCAATGCATGGTACGCCCGATGGCCCGAGACGATCGGGGGACCTATTCAAGGCACCGTTAACATTCTCTCAAAGCTTCATCAGGAAAAAGAACATCGACTCTACGCGTTGACCAATTGGTCAGCGGAAACATTTCCATGGGCTAAGGATCATTTTGATTTCCTGGGTTGGTTTGAGGGTATTGTGGTCAGCGGCGATGAGAAGATGCTCAAGCCTGACGTAGCATTTTATCAAGTCTTATTGAGTCGCTACAAGGTCATCCCTTCAAAGTCGCTCTTTATTGACGACAATATTCTCAATGTGGAAGGCGCCAAAGCAGCCGGAATGGATGCCATTCATTTTACAAGTCACCAGCAACTGAAAGAAGATCTCCGAAGAAAAGGGGTGTCGGTCTAAGTCGCAGGAGTCAATATCGACTTCACGACCTCCTCAGCTACACGTTCTGCAGAAGCCAATGCCCCGTTGATCATTCCAGCATTTCCGCTAATGTCGGTGGCCTCACCAGCAAAAAATAGTTTCCCATTGACCGGTTGACCAATGGCCTTGCGATCATCATTGGTGGCGCCAGCAAGCGGGACGGAATAGCCACCTTTGAAAAATTCGTTGGTGGTCCAATCTTCACGAACAAATATTGGTCCCGTCTCAACACCAGAAGAATCAAGGGCCTTGCGAACAAATTGCGTTCCCTGGCCACTATAAAGTACATCCAACTCGGCGAGGATGGTGTCAATCACGCTATCCCCCATGCTGGAATACGCTTCTGCCTTTGCTCCGTTGACGGTAACTGAAAGGGTTGCGTTGAACGTACTGCGATTCATTCCTGAACTAACAAACTCCGGAACATTGCCGGAACCCAGGATAAATCCAACCGACTCTCCCCAAAAATTCTTTTTGAACTCAATCACCGCACGCATGGATGCACCCATACCAAATTTGGACAAGGAAGAAGTGATTTCTCCCGGCAGTCCTGGGCTGAAGGAGATGGCTCCACTCTTGAGGATGCCAACAGGTACGGTTACAATCACTTTATTTGCTTCGTACGTAGTTCCATCGGCAGCCGTTAGCTGAATAATATCTCCATCATAATTAATAGAGGTGATGGGGGTATTGGTCTTCACAAGGGGCTTAACACCGACGAAGCGGGAGACGAGCAGGTCCTGCAGAGGATTGCCTGTCAACATTAATATTTTTCCGTCCGTTACACGGAGGGTTTCCTCTTCACCCAGCGCACCAATGCCAATGGCATTGTTGTCCGCACCGTAGGCGTTACCAATTTGTCCATTGAGCATCCCATGGGCACGGGTGGCAATGCCCGCCGCCTGGATGGCTTGCTGAACGGTCATCGCACTTCCTCCCTGGTTCTTCAGGTTTTGCCTGAAGTTCATGGCAGCCTGAAAATCGGCGTCTCCAGCCCAGTCGGTTGAGGACTTGGCAAGGTTGTCAAGAACAAAATGTGTTGATTCAGCCGGGAGCTCTGTTGTTTGCAGCCTGTAGTTCTGCACCACTTTGCCAAGTATCGAATCCGTACCCATAAACGCTTGTGCCCCGAGTTCAATTGGAAACTCAGAACTCATGACGGGTATGTGGGGGTAGATAGCTGTTGATTGATTTCTCAGTGACTTAATACGGCCACCAATCTGATCGGTGGCCTCAAACACTTTTACCGTGATTCCTTTAGACCGCAAAATGTCGGCCGCATACATTCCCGCGGCACCGGCGCCAATGACGGCAACGGTTCCGTCGTAAACCACTTCTGGTCCCGGGTCACTTGGGGTGCAACGCGTGATCAACGAAGGCAGCATCAACCCGCCAGATACTCCGAAGCCAATATGTTGAAGAGCCTTTCTGCGTTTCACTGTGTCAATTAAAGATGAAAGATACGGATAGCCTGTGGCTTAATAAAATCACGAACCGTGACACCATTGGCCGAATTATTGACTTCATTTCAGGTATCTTGCTCTGACAATCTGTGCAAGCTTTCGTAGCCGATAGTACCCATCAGAAGAAAAAGGTAACCATCGTTGGTCCGGAGTGTACCGGCAAAACTGACCTGGCCCAATTTCTCGCCTCCCATTTCAATACCGCCTGGGTACCTGAATATGCCCGGGCATTTCTCAACAAGCTCAACCGTCCTTATGAACGTGCCGACCTGACAAAAATTGCCCACGGACAACTCAGGCTTGAAGATGAGTGGCTGCAAGATGCGCATCAGTTTCTCATTTGCGACACCAACCTTATCGTCATTAAAGTCTGGAGTGAAGACAAGTTTGGCAGTTGCGATCCAGAAATCATCAAGCTCATGAAGGACAGAACGTATGACCTGCTCCTGCTCACCAACATCGACATTCCCTGGGAGGACGACCCCCAGCGGGAGCATCCTGGCAGACGGGAACATTTCTGGAAAGTATATCAACAGGAAGCGGCTGCTTCCGGTATCCCATTCGTCGAAATCACCGGAAGCCGCGAAGAGCGACGCAAGCAAGCCATTCTTGCCATTGAAAAAATGCTGACAAGAACATGAGCAGTCCGTATGCCGCGATGAAAATCCGGGACTTCCGGTTATTCATATCCGCCCGATTTTGCATCACCCTGGCCATTCAGATTCAAGCGGTCGTCGTTGGTTGGCAGGTGTATGAGCTCACAAAAGATCCACTGTCACTTGGTCTTATCGGATTAGCCGAAGCAATTCCATCCATTGGTGTCTCTCTGTACGCTGGCCATGTTGCCGACATTACTTCCCGAAAGAAGATCATCCTCATGACAGTCGCCACCTTGGTTCTTTGTTCCGGCTTGCTGTTATACTTCACCCTCGACCTGAGCACACTCCTGCAGCACTATGGTGTGTTGCCAATCTATGTTGTCATCTTCATCAGCGGCATCGCCCGCGGATTCCTCACACCCGCGGTTTTTTCCTTCATGCCTCAACTGGTCCCTCGCGAACTTTATCAGAATGCCATCACATGGAACAGCACCCTTTGGGAAATGGCATCGATCGGAGGTCCTCCGGTTGGAGGATTGATCTATGGCTTCTTTGGAATCAGCGCAGCTTACACCGTTGACGTGAGCCTCACCGTTGTCGGTTTGCTGCTGGCCGTCATGGTGACAAGCAGGCCGTTACCGGAAATCAGTGAAGAGCAAGGCATGTTTGAAAAAATAGGCGCCGGATTAAAATTTGTATTTCAAAACAAGATTATTCTCGGAGCCATCACCCTTGATCTTTTTGCCGTGCTCTTCGGTGGTGCCGTCGCCCTCCTTCCCATCTTTGCCGATGAAGTGCTCCATGTTGGAAAGATCGGACTTGGTTTCCTTCGCTCAGCACCCGGGATCGGTGCGCTCCTCATGGCCTTGTTCCTCACGTACAATCCCATTCGTAAAGCGATGGGGGTTATTCTGCTTTACAGCGTGGCCGGTTTCGGCGTGTGCATGATTCTGTTTGCTCTTTCCACAAATTTCTGGCTTTCTATGGGCGTACTGGCCATGAGTGGAGCCTTTGATTGCGTGAGTGTCATCATACGCGGCACCTTGCTCCAAACCCTGACACCTGAAAACATGAAGGGGCGCGTGTCGGCGGTCAACAACATTTTTATTGGATCATCCAATGAAATTGGCGCCTTTGAATCCGGTGTTGCCGCTCGACTGCTGAAGGTGATTCCTTCTGTGATCATAGGTGGTGTTCTTACCCTGGCGGTAGTTGCTGTTACGGCCTTTAAGGCTCCCGAGCTTCGCAAATTGCAGGAGGTGAAATAATCACCTACGGCATCGTGCCGTTCATCCTTTACTGCTTCAAACTAATTGGAGGGAATCATTACCTTCCTTTCATAAATCCTTTCGCCATGTCTTCACGCCGCTCATTTATTAGAAAATCTGCCGCCATGGCGGGTGCCGTTTCATTGACTTCACTGGCCGCACAAGCCAGGGCAGATGACTTGTCCGATGCGCTGGTATCCCTGAATGAACTCCCTCCCGACGTGGCTGCCGGTGAAGAAGAGCTCTGGTCGAGAATGGCCCAGGCCTACACGGTCTCTCCGAATATTCTGAATCTGAACAACGGCGGGGTAAGCCCTCAGCCAAAAGTTGTACAGGACGCGGTGGATCGGTATTACCACCTCAGCAATGAAGCGCCCACTTATTATATGTGGCAAATCCTTGATAAAGGAAGAGAGCCCTTGCGCCGCAAGCTTGCAGACCTTGCCGGCGTTTCTCCAGAAGAGATCGCCGTCAACAGAAACACCACAGAGTCGCTGGGCATTTTTACCTGGGGTACTGACCTTAAGCGAGGGGATGAAATTGTGATGACAAAGCAGGACTATCCCAACATGATCCATGCCTGGAAGCAGCGGGAACTGAGGGAGGGTGTTAAAATCAACTGGATCAATATTTCTTTGCCTGTTGACAATGATGAGGTGGTTCTCAAGGCATACATCGATGCGACAACACCCAAAACTAAAATCTGGCACATTACACACCTCGTCACATGGACGGGTCAGATTTTTCCGGCAGCCAAGCTTTGTGCTGAGGCTCGCCGCCGCGGAATCATCAGCATCGTAGACGCCGCACATTCCTTCGCACACCTTGACTACAAAATCACAGACCTTGGTTGTGACTACTTCGGTACCAGTCTACATAAGTGGCTTTGTGCTCCATTTGGTACCGGCATGATGTACATCCAAAAAGACAAAATTGCCGGAACCTGGCCCATCTTCCCCACCGATAAGCCGCAAAGCGGAGACATTCGCAAGTTTGAAGCCCTTGGCACACGGTCCTTTGCGCCAGAGCAAGCCATCGGACAGGCCATTGATTTTCACAACGCTATTGGCGGAAGGAGAAAACAGGAACGACTTCATTACCTGAAAACATACTGGTGCAATGCCGTTGTCAAAAATCCAAGGGTAAAACTCCACATATCCCTGAAGCCCGAATATTCTTGCGCCCTGGGTACCTTCAGCATTGACGGTCTTACGCCTGGTGACGTGGTGAGCAAGCTGTTTACAGATTATCAAATACACACAACAGGCATCGTTTGGGAAAACGTCAGCGCGGTCCGCGTAACCCCTCATGTCTACACAACAACGAAGGATCTTGATCGCCTGATCGATGCCGTTGCCAAAATTGCTGCATCATAAAATGAAATATTTATACCACTACGTGCTGATTTGCACGGCAAGTGTTCTTGCCGCGTGCGG
>JAEUUD010000167.1 GCA_016787625.1 Cyclobacteriaceae bacterium | reverse complement strand
CAGTCTTCAATGGTGACACCGGGCAATGATTTGCCGTTCTTGTCGCGCATGGGTACAACGATGGCGCTGACGCCGTAGTCTTATCCTTCCACAATCAGCTTGGCAAAGACAGTACCCATCTGTCCGTGGACGGCTGCGTTTCCGATATACTCTTTCTTCGCCTGTTCAAACGGCGTGTTGATGATGAATGACCGCGTGGCGTGATCGTAGGTGGCTGTCGTCTCGATGCCTTTCACATTGGAGCCGTGCCCTGTCTCGGTCATGGCAAAACAGCCGGGCAGTTCCAGTGAGCCGATCTGTTTGAGATATTGTTTGTGGTGCTTCTCTGTGCCAAGGAAGTACACGCTCATGCCCCAGAGGCCGAACTGCACGCCGAATTTGATCACCATGCTCAGGTCGTGGTAGCTGAGCGTCTCCATGATGGCGAAGTATGCCTCCATGTCGCCACCGCCGCCGAATTCTTTCGGATAGGCCATGGCGCCATAGCCCTGGTCAGCGAGGTGCTTGCACCATTTGAGCACGCGCTCGCGGTAGTCACTGAGGTTGTCGGTGTCGAGGTAGGCGAACTCCTTGTCGGAGATGATGGTCTTCACCTTTTGTATCATGGCTGCCTGGCTGCCGTCGAGGATCTTTGCCATGGCGTCGATGTCGAAGGTCTTCTCCGTGTGGCGGTCTTCGGTGATGGTCCTTCTCTTTTCAGGATAGAAGCTGTAGAGTGCCTCTCCGCCGATAAGTCCAAGGGTCTCTTCCACACGAGAGAGAGATTCACGTGCACCCGCCGCGACAGCGCCGTCTCCTTTCAGTTCAGCCATCTTGATGCCGATGTCCACAAGCCTGACATGGGCGTCGGGGGAAATGCCATCGGCGGCTTTTCGGATTTCTGACAGCCAGCTCTTGAACTCGTCCGGCGTTGGTGGAGCAGAGGGGTTAAGCTGTGCCCGCAGGAATTCCCGCTCATTGTCTTTGAGCCACTTTTGTCCATCGATGAGGTCATTGAGCGCTTTCACCTCGGTGGGTGTGAGCACGGCATCGGACCAAACCATGTACAGGATCGGAAGGAAGACGTACAGGCTGGGGTTGGCGGCGAGGATGGGGGAGGCTAGCATATTGATGAGTTGATGAGCTGATTAGGTGATGTGATGATTAGATGATGTGGTGATGTGGTGATTCGGTGATTTGATGATTTGATGATGACGATTATGTCATGCTTGCTCTACGATCACAACTTTGTCCATGACGTCGCCGGCTTTGATCTGGTCGATGACGGCTTCGCCTTCGAAGACTTTTCCAAAGACAGTATGGTTGCGGTCGAGATGCTTGGTATTCTGACGGTTGTGGCAGATGAAGAACTGGGAGCCTCCGGTATTTCTTCCCGCGTGGGCCATGGAAAGCACACCGCGGTCATGCACCTGGTTGTCGCCGGTCAGTTCACAGTCGATGTGGTAGCCGGGGCCGCCGCTGCCGGTTCCTTCCGGGCAGCCGCCCTGGATGACGAAGTTGGGAATCACACGGTGAAAGGTGAGCCCGTCATAAAAACCTTTCTGTGCGAGGTCGACAAAATTCTTGACGGTATTGGGCGCGTCCTTGTCGTAGAACTTAATTTTCATCACGCCCTTTTTTGTATGTATTTCAGCTATCTTCATGGAAGTTGTTTGAAGCAAGATAAGGGATGATTTGTTGATTCGGAACCTTGAACTTTGAACCTTGAACCCTTGAACCTTAACCCTTGAACCTTAACCCTTGACCCCACATGGATTGGATTGAAATAGCAGGCCACACCGGTGCCTTTCTCAGCAGCGTGACGTTTATTCCCCAGGTCTACAAAGTCTGGAAGTCGAAGAGCGCTACCGACCTGAGCCTGGCCACCATGCTGATCGTTTTTACCAGCACGATCGTCTGGCTCATATACGCCTTTGCCCTCAACCTCTGGCCGGTGATTCTGGCCAACGGCATCATTTGTTTTTTGAGCCTGATGCTCATCTATTTCAAGTTTGCCTTTGTGAAGAAGTAGCGACCGGCGCGTTACCAATGTCATCCCAAACGGATTAAATCAAAACACCCAATATTTTATGGAAGACCAAGCCTTGCCCATCCTTTTCGGAGTCCTGGGCGTCCTCATTCTGTTTACCTGCTTCATCACGGTCAGACAAGGTACGATCACCGTCATCACCGTCTTCGGAAAATACAACCGGATCATGCGCCCCGGTCTCAACATGCGGATACCACTCATTCAAAAAGTGTTCGCCAAGATTTCTACGCAGAACCGGTCACTCGAATTGCAGTTCCAGGCTACCACTGCAGACCAGGCTAACGTTGACTTCAAAGCCATGCTGTTGTTTTCCGTACTGAACCAGGAAGAGGAGACGATCAAGAGCGTAGCTTTTAAGTTCATGGATGAAGAGAGCTTCATGCAGGCACTCATCCGGACGATCGAAGGTTCAATCAGGAGTTTTGTTGCGACAAAGAAGCAGGCGGAGATTCTCGGTCTGCGCACGGAGATCGTCAAGGAAGTAAAAGAGCAACTCGACCATACACTGGAAGGATGGGGATATCACCTGCTGGACCTTCAGTTGAATGACATCACGTTTGATGAGGTGATCATGAAGTCGATGGCCAAGGTCGTGGCATCAAGCAACCTGCGCGCTGCCGCGGAAAATGAAGGACAGGCATTGCTGATCACGAAGACTAAGGCGGCAGAAGCCGATGGCAATGCCATCAAGATCGCTGCTGAAGCCGAACGAGTAGCGTCCCAGCTACGTGGTCAGGGTGTGGCGCTGTTCCGCGAAGAGGTAGCCAAAGGGATGTCCAATGCAGCCAAGGAAATGCAATCAGCCAACCTTGATGCATCATTCATCCTGTTCTCGATGTGGACGGAATCCGTCAAACATTTTGCAGAACACGGCGATGGCAACGTCATCTTCCTGGATGGCTCATCCGACAGCATGCAGCGGTCGATGCACCAATTGATGGCCTTGACGAAAGGAGCATCCATCACGACAGAAAAGAAGTAGCACTCGCCATCCAAAGAATGGTCAGCCGGTAGCTCTGGAGAGCGGTTTTTTTCGCACATTTAGCGGATCAATCCCTGAACCCATGATGCGAATCATTGTGCTTCTCTTTATCTCGTCGGCGCTGTCAGCACAGCACGTCAGCCAGCAGGAAGTTGACCGCTGGAAAACACAAGCCTCACAGATCACCATCACGCGCGACAGTTGGGGTGTTCCTCACATCGCCGGCAAGACCGACGCCGATGTGGTGTTCGGTATGTTGTACACACAATGCGAAGATGACTTCGCCCGTGTGGAGCGCAACTACCTCGTTGCCACTGCGCGGCTCGCCGAGGCAGAAGGGGAGGCATTCATCTATCATGACCTCAGACAACGGCTTTTTCTGGATACCGCACAGGCGATTTCACTTTATGCCACAGCACCCGACTGGATGAAGAAAGTGTGCCAGGCTTTTGCCGACGGTGCCAACTACTATTTGTACACCCATCCTGAAACGAAACCCAAACTGCTGCGCCGGTTCCAGCCATGGATGCCCTTGCTCTTCAGTGAAGGAAGCATCGGCGGCGACATCGAATCGGTTTCACTGAATGAAATCAAGGCATTCTACGGAAAAGGAGCTCCCGATATCAAAGAGTACGTCAGCGACGACGGACTGGAGCGCGAACCGCAGGGATCCAACGGCATCTCTATCGCGCCATCGCGTAGCGCCAATGGCAACGCTTTGTTTCTTATCAACCCTCATACCTCATTTTATTTCCGCTCCGAACTTCATGCCGTCAGTGAGGAAGGACTCAACGCCTACGGCGCCGTCACATGGGGACAGTTTTTTATTTACCAGGGTTTTAACGAACACTGCGGCTGGATGCACGCGTCAAGCCAGGCCGATGTGATTGATGAATATCTTGAGAAGGTTTCCAAAAAAGGAAACAAGTTCTTCTATCAGTACGGTCAGGAGCAGCGCCCGCTCACACCGAAGAAGGTGACCATCAAATTCAAAGGACCCAAAGGATTCCTCAAGAAGGACTTCACAGTTTACACTACGCACCATGGTCCTGTGACAGGGGAAAGGCTGGGCAAGTGGGTGAGCACCAGGCTCATGGTTGAACCTGTCAAGGCGCTGTCACAATCATTCCTTCGTACGAAGTCTGGCGGCTTTGATGATTTCAGAAAGGTGATGGACTACCAGACCAACTCATCCAACAACACCATCTTTGCCGACGACAAGGGCAACATCGCCTACTGGCATGGCAACTTCCTGCCTAAGCGCGACACCAAATTCGATTGGTCAAAGCCCGTCGATGGAAGCGACATGGCCACGGAATGGAATGGCCTGCATGCCGTGGATGAAACCGTTCACGTGTACAACCCGTCGACCGGATGGATTCAAAACTGCAATGCGACGCCGTTCACCGTATCCGGTTCTGCAAGCCCCGATCCTGACATGTATCCGAAGTACATGGCGCCGGACCCTGAAAATGCCCGAGGCCTTCATGCTGTGCGTATCCTTAAAGATGAACCGAACTTCACCCTGGAGAAACTGATCGCTGCAGCCTACGATCCTTATCTGCCTGGGTTCGAGAAACTATTGCCATCCATGCTGAAGGCTTACGACGCAGCGGCGCCATCGAGTGACACGCTCCGGACAAACTACGGCGAGGCTATCCAATTAATGAAAAACTGGGACATGAAGTGGTCAGCAGGATCGGTTCCGACAACGCTCTCCATCTACTGGGCACAGCGTTTGCGTCAGAATGTCTCCGCGAGAATCGCTCCGGGCACAGACCAGCTCGCCATCATCAACTACCTTGAAACGAATACAACGCCGGAAGAGAAGGTGAAAGCCCTCGCCGGTGCAATGACAGAACTCAAGCGCGACTTCGGCTCGTGGAAGCAGGCGTGGGGTGCCATCAACCGTTTCCAGCGGCTCAACGGCAACATCGAAGCAACGTTCGATGATGCACAGCCCAGCCTTGGCGTACCATTTACCTCCGCTTTCTGGGGATCACTGGCTTCGTATGGCGCCCGGCGCTACCCGAATACCAAGCGCATGTACGGCACCAGCGGCAACAGCTTTGTCGCCGCGGTGGAGTTCGGAAGAAAGGTGAGGGCCAAGACCGTGGTGACAGGAGGATCCAGCGGCCGTCCTGATTCCAAACACTTCAACGACCAGTCACCGCTCTATGTGCAAGGCCAGTTCAAGGATGTGCTTTTCTACAAGGAAGACTACCAGCGCAACGCGGAGCGTACTTACCATCCAGGTGAGAAATAATCACACCGGAGGATGAACGAGAAAGCACACTGGAACAGGATTGGCGCCGGCTACGACGACGAAATTTTTGATGTTTTCAAGAGCGACCGTAACGGCGTGCTGCCGCGCTATTTTTCCAAGCATGCCAACCAAACACATCGGGCCGTCGACTTTGGGTGTGGCACAGGCAAAGCCTTTCCATACCTGTCGCCCGCTTTCGCGAATGTCACAGGTTATGATATCTCCAGCGCGCTACTTGATGTCGCCAAGACAAGGCCGTTCAGGAATATTGGCTTGAACCAGGCCGATCTGACAAAGACGAGCATCAAGTTCACGCCT
>JAEUUD010000166.1 GCA_016787625.1 Cyclobacteriaceae bacterium | reverse complement strand
GAGTATTTTCATCACTACAACGTAAAACGCATCCGGCCATTGGAACTTGGACCGTTCGACTACGACCAGGGAAGCCGCACCAATCTCCTGTGGGTGAGTGAAGGCTTGTCTGTTTATTACGAATACCTCATTGTGAAAAGGGCAGGGCTCGTTGATCTTTCAACACTGCTGTCCCACTTTGATGGCAACCTCAATGCCCATGAAAACAATCCGGGCAGGTTTCATCAATCACTGACTCAGGCAAGCTACAACACGTGGAAGGATGGGCCATTTGGTACGCAGGGTGATGAACCTGGAAAAGCCATATCCTACTATGACAAAGGACCGCTGGTGGGCTTACTTCTTGATCTTGAAATCCGACAAGCAACGAAGAACGCCAAATCCCTTGATGATGTCATGAGGGAGATCTATTGGATGTATTACAAACAAGCCGGACGGGGCTTTACCGATGCTGAATTTCAGCAAGCATGTGAGACCGTTGCAGGAGTTCCGCTCACCAAAGTGTTTGAGTTTGTCTACACGACAAAAGAACTTGATTATGATGGAATCCTTGGGTATGCAGGGCTTAAGATTGAAAGACAGCCAGCGGCCGATGACAAATCAAAACCCAAAATGAAAATAGCCCGCATACAGAATCCAGATGCTCTGCAGCAGGCTATTTTGAAATCTCTTGCTAGAGACTAGATGAGCGCTTTCTTACCTGACCGCTTCCTGAAGAGTGACTGTTGATTCTTTTGGGGTCACCTGAGTACGTGATGCTGCCGCTGCCACTGATGGTTGCATCCAGGTCCTCCTTCACATTGATTTCTACGTCACCGGATCCCGAAATTCTGACATTGCATTTGTCTGTCGCAAGGCTGGCAGCGTAGACCCTTCCCGAACCGCTGATGCCTGCCTTGACTTCTTTCGCAGTGCCAGAAGCGGATATCTTTCCTGATCCCGACACGCCAAAGTCAGCCATTCCCTGAATGGTACCTGCAATAATGACCTTGCCAGAGCCGCTGACATCACTGTCAAAGTTGTTGCATGTACCCTTAATATCAACGTCACCTGATCCTGAAACGTCTGCTTCTACATTACCATTGGCGCTAAACTCCAGCGTGAGTGAGCCTGAGCCGCTGACATTAAGATCAAGGTCACCTGTAGTGATTTTCTCTCTTGCGACCAGGTTGCCGGAACCGCTTACACTCAACCCTTTAATATCAGGCATCGTAACGTACACCGTGATCTTGTCGCGATCATTCCAACCCCAGTTGGACCAGCGATGCTCTTTTCCAATGATCAGCTTGTCACCATCGACTTCTGTTTCGATTTCGCGCAAAACATCCGATGGGCCTTCCAATTCTACTTTGGCGGGGCTTCCCTGCTTGAGGTAGAGGGTGCCGGGAACCCGGTAGCCAATTTTTGTAAATGTGCCCACGTTGCGGGTTTCCCGGTTTTGTGCAGGCAGAAGGACTGTCGCTGAAGCGACGAGAACCAGTAAAAGGATGATTTTCTTCATTTCTTTAGGGATTGACTTCAAAAAAAGACGCACCATTCGAACAAAGGTTGCTTGATCCAAACTGAATCTTTTGATCTAAGACGTCTTAATGACTAATCTGGTTTCCTCATGGATGGCAGGCCAGGTCATTATTCACCTGAATTGTCAATTGTTTGCCTTGAACTGGCGAATCGCTACTTTGTGGCCTATTCCAAGTATGGCAAAAAGGAGCCCTGCCCTTATCTTCATTTTCATCACGTTACTGATTGATGTCACCGGGTTTGGCATCATTATTCCTGTGATGCCCAAACTCATTCAAACCCTTGTTGGAGAAGGGACTTCCATCAGTCTTGCCGCGACGTACGGCGGGTGGCTCATTGCAGCATATGCGGTTACACAGTTCTTCTGTGCACCGATCGTAGGAGGACTCAGCGACCGCTATGGAAGACGTCCTGTCTTGCTTGGTTCACTCTTCGGTTTTGCTGTTGACTACCTTTTCCTGGTATTCGCGCCATCCATCGGCTGGCTATTCATCGGCCGGATTGTAGCAGGAGCCATGGGCGCCAGTTTTACAACGGCAGGAGCTTACATCGCAGACATCAGTACCAATGAAAACCGTGCACAGAATTTTGGAATTATCGGTGCGGCATTTGGCTTGGGATTTATCATCGGCCCCATGATTGGCGGGCTCCTGGGCGATTTTGGACCCAGGGTTCCTTTCATGGTTGCCGGCGGGTTGACATTACTGAATTGGCTTTACGGATTTTTTATTCTCCCCGAGTCGTTGAAGATGGAGAACCGACGACCTTTTGAGTGGAGCAGGGCTAATCCCATTGGTACACTGGTGAGTTTATGGAAATACCCCGTCATCGCGGGACTGATGGTTGCATTGACCTTTGTTTACGTAGCCGTTCACGCCGTGCAGAGCAATTGGTCATACTATACGATCGAAAAGTTCAACTGGAATTCCACCTCCATCGGTATTTCCCTTGCCGTGGTTGGATTTGTGTTTGCGGTGGTACAAGGTGTATTGATTCGCAGAATTATACCTGCCCTGGGACAGCAACGGAGTGTTTACTTCGGCCTTGGATTCTATGCGGCAGGTTTTCTGCTTTATGCATTTGCTACACAAGGCTGGATGATGTATGCCTTCACCATCGTCTACTGTATGGGTGGGATTGCCGGCCCTGCCATGCAGGGGATTATGGCAGGTGTTGTTCCACCCAATGCACAAGGCGAACTACAGGGAGGATTTACGAGCCTCATGAGTCTCACAGCGATTTTCGGTCCTCCTTTGATGAACAACCTCTTCGCGTTCTTTACCCGACCCGACGGAGATATTTACTTTCCCGGATCTGCGATGCTGCTTGGCGCTGTGCTTACCCTGATCAGCGTATGGTTGGCAAGAAGAACGCTGAAGAAAAATCTTAAGCCGGCATCAGCAGCATAAGGCGTTTCATGGCATCCCGTCCCACATGAGTGGAATCCTGATGGCTCCAAAAATTCTGAGACATACCCAGGCATCTGTGGCGGCGTAAGTGATTTGTTTGCTGTCAAGTTGTGCGGCTTCCCAATTGCTTGTCTGTGCGCTTTTAGAAATACGAAATCCGAGGACAAGAGCCGTGAGCTTCTTTACACCTTCCACTTCGTAGCCTGCGGCTTTGGTTAGCGTTGTCAGTTCAACAAAACCGCCGGGCTTGAATCGCTTGAGAAGCTGAAGAGCTTTGATGTCGTCCCGGATGGCAACGCCGATCTTAAAGATCTTTTCATTCTGTAAAAAACCCACCATTTCTTCTGTTATTCCTGTCTCATTCAACCGAAAAAGAAATGCTTTGTTTGGCAGTGCGATCTGGAGGATGGCTACCTTATTACGATGGCCGCGTACAAATACTGGCTTTGTTTCTGTATCAAAGCCGACGTGCTCATGTGTTGAAATTTCCTCAATGGCTGCAGCAACTTTCTCCGGATCTGAAATCACTACGACAGGGCCATCGAATGCCCCAAGCGGAAGCTGGTTGATCTCTTCGTTGGTAATCGTCTTTTGGAAGTCTCCGCTGCTCATGATCCTCTCACCGTGCGAAATTTTTTATAACTTGAAATAAATAGTATTCCATGTTTGATTCCGGCAAGATAATTGAAAAAGCGAAACACTCGGCTTTCTGGCTTTGGGTACTCAACCTTGTACTGCCAGGCATTGTCCCCTTCAATCGTCCCCATCGCTTCAAAGTGATGAGCATGAGCAACCATCACCTGAAGGCAAAAATTCCTTACCGGAAGAGTAACTTCAATCATATCCGGGGCTTGCATGCCTGCGCACTGGCAACGATTTCTGAGTTCGCAACAGGCTTCCTCCTTTTATCACGACTTGACATTACCAAGTACAGGCTCATTATGCAGCGCATTGAGATGGACTATCATTATCAGGGAAAAATGGATGCCTTTGCAGAGTTTTCCACCGACGATGCCTGGTATGACCAACAGATTTATGGGCCCCTGAAATCCCAGGAATCCGTCGTGATCCCTTGCGTTGTGAAAATACATGACGCTAAAGGAAATCACCTCACGACGGGCAAGGTGTATTGGCAGATTAAGGACTGGACCAAAGTCAAAACCAAGGCTTGATGATCATTGGGTTTTGAACTAACTTCATGGTTAGCAGAAACAAAAAAAGTGAGCTATGAGAAAGATTGATACGCTACTGTCTGAATATGGCGAAAGTCACCAAAACGAAACCAACAAGGCCATTCATTGGATATGCGTGCCATTAATTTATTTCAGTGTGATCGGCCTGCTTTCTGCCATTCCATCGGGAATTGTGCAGGGGATTATGGGTGAGGGAAATCCGTATGCCAACTGGGCTACCGTCTTGATGATTTTTGCTCTGGCCTACTATGTCACCCTGTCCATTACGCTTTCTGTCGGGATGATGCTCTTCGGTGCTTTTTGTCTTTTTGTCGCTCAGGTGATTGCCGGATCCGCCATTCCCCTCTGGGCTGCCAGCCTCGGCATCTTTGTTGCTGCGTGGATTGGACAGTTTTATGGACACAAGATCGAAGGGAAAAAACCCTCTTTTCTTAAGGACCTGCAGTTTCTGTTGATAGGTCCTGCCTGGCTCATGCACTTTGTTTACAAAAAAATCGGAATTCCTTACTGATTGGAGAAAGGCTACAGCGTTTCCACCGAGGTGCCCGCCGGTTATTCGCCGGACTTCGAATTTTTTCTTTTCGGACATCCTCAACATCTTACCCTTCAGTCACCTGAATGGACGCAGTATTTTCTGCTTAGAAAATCCAATCAGAAGGTTATGGCTCAGGTTGCTTTTCATATAAAGGACCATATAGCTCGCTCCCCTTTTCGTGCTCCTTTTGACTCCTTTCTTTTCTCTGAACGACTTTCGCCCCTCGTGTTATACGAATTCGTGCACCAGGTTGAGCGACTGCTTGCCAGGCTGGGCGTTGCCATCATCTCCTTGACGGAACCTCCGTTGTATTACAGAAAGAACGGGGAATTGCTGCATGCCATCCTCCTCAACCAGGGATACCGTGCGGAAAAAGCTGAACTGAGTTCAGGGATCCTGATTGACCGAACCTCTTTTGAAGATAAAGTAGAGACGTGGGAGAAGCGAAAACTCCGCCAGGCGAAACAAAAAGGAGCTCAATTCAAAACCCTGCCGCTGGATAAACTCCCGATGGTGTATCAGTTTATCATCAAGTGCCGTGAACAACGTTCCCACACCCTCAGCATGACGCTACCCGAACTGGAAGCAACGGTGAACAAGTTCCGAAGTGAATTTATCCTTTCAGGCGTATTTCTCAACAAAGACCTTATAGCGGCCTCCATTGCCATCAAGGTGCACCGCGACATCCTTTACAATTTTTATTCCGGACATCTGAAAAAATATGATCCGATCAGCCCGGCTGTGACACTCATTGGCGGACTTTATAAATACAGCGAGCAGCATAAAGTAAAACTTCTGGATCTGGGTACTTCACACCTTCATGACCAGCCGAACTTTACCCTGTTGGAGTTCAAACTCCGGCTAGGAGCATCTCCATCCATTAAGCTGACGTTTGAAAAGCAACTTGCCTGATGCCCTCCCTGGTCACGGTCATTTGCCTCTGCTAC
>JAEUUD010000165.1:3442-5618 GCA_016787625.1 Cyclobacteriaceae bacterium | reverse complement strand
GAAATATGGTGCCGAAAGGAGATTATGCTCAACGGTCAAAGCGCTGATCAGGTGATTTTTCTGAAAGACAAAGCCGATGTGCTTTCCCCTGAAATGATCCAGCGCAGATTCTGAAAGAGCGGTGAGGTCCACATCACCGATGGTGACCAGACCGGACTGTGCCTTCAACAGTCCTCCGATAAGATGCAGGAGTGTTGTCTTGCCGCTTCCTGACTCCCCGAGCAGGAGTGCATGCCTTCCCTTTTCGATACCAAAGTCAGGAAAAGTGATCGCCTTGCTGCCTGGATACTGATAGGTCTGGCCCGTGACCCTGATCATGACCGATGCTTATCTGTTGAAGCCGCAAAAATCCAGGTCCGTATCGCCGATGGGCTGACCGGGTGGTGACTGCAGCACTTGCTGAATCTTGAATTCTTCCGGATCATCCTGAAGCCTTCCTGTCAGGTCAGCAAGGAAAGAATAAAATGCCGACCACTCTTCATTGGTCGTCGCCGGACGCGTTGTGAGCCAGGTCTTCAGTTGCCTCAACTTGGCATAAGCAATGGCACGCGAAGCAGGAGCGGCATCCGTAGACAACGCAAGCTTCGCAAGGTTGGAGAACATCGCATAGTCAACAGCCATTTGGACGGCGCCTTCATAGCCGTTCTTCGGCGCTGCCTTGATGGAAGTAAGCAACAACCTGTCGATCACACCTTCCAATGACGGCAACCGGGCGTCGCGTGAATGGTGTTCGAAAAGGCGGTTTGCTCTGGCAGGATGTAAAACCATAGCGTAGGTCATGTCCGCTGCCGTCTCCGCCGCAGATAGCGGGTCAAAGGTGAGTTCAGTTCTGATTTTCACTACTTCACGATGACGCGTATAACCCAAGGGACGCGGAGGGATGCTTCGAAGCAAGTTCTCCGACAACATCAGCGTCGAAGGCTGTACTGTACGGATGAGCGCTTCAAGCGCGTTGAGTTCTTGTTGGGGTGTAAGGAGTTCAGCGACCGGTTGTCCATCACCGCGAAGGGCATAACGGTAGTTAACCCCGCCGATCATCTTGGAGGCAGCCTCCACCTGGTAGCGATGAAAGAAATACATCGGCACAAGCACTTCTTCCAGCATGGCCATTGGTGTTCCGGGTCTGATATTGTTTTCGCCAAAGTTCCGCATAACCACGGCGCGTACATCGAGCAGTCTGTTGAGTTCTGCGGCGGGATCTCTTCCATTATCCCAGAGGTGCGTGTACGGGTGTGCACCTCCCTGTGGCCGGGCATCCTGATCCGACAGGAAAGTAAGCCCCGCCTTCAGCGAGCCCTGGATGATATCATCGAGGGCTTTGGCTTCATCGATACCATCAGGAAAATCCTGATAGCCGTAAGCGATGGAGACCTTGTCAAATGCTCCGATCTTGTCGTCATAGGGTTTGCTCACGTCAATTTTTCCGTCCACGAGGTTGACGACAGGATGCGGATAGTCCATCACCGAAGCAAGGTTCTCAGAACTGGATGAGTATGCATGTGAAAGACCGAGGGTATGTCCGACTTCATGGGCCGCTAACTGGCGAAGGCGGCTCAGCGCCAATGCCTCCATTTCCTTCGACGCTGGTTTTCCTGTTTCATAGGGCGCGAGGAGACCTTCCGCAATGAGGAAGTCCTGCCTCACGCGAAGTGAACCGAGGCTCACGTGCCCTTTGATGATCTCGCCCGTTCGGGGATCTGATACAGAGGCACCATAGGACCAGCCACGCGTTGACCGATGGATCCAGTTGATGACGTTGTAGCGCACATCCATCGGGTCAGCATCTTCAGGAAGTACTTCCACCCTGTAGGCATCTTTGTAGCCGGCGGCTTCAAAGGCCTGTGCCCACCATTTAGCGCCATCCATAAGGGCAGAGCGGATCGGTTCCGGTGTACCGGGATCCATATAATACACAATAGGTTTAACAGCTTCGCTGACCGCTGCTGCCGGATTTTTTTTCTTCAGCCTGTGTCTCACGATGAATCGCTTCTCGATCGGCTCGCTGATCGGCGTGGCATAATCAAAGTATGATATGTCATTAATGCCTGCGCGTGGATCAAACTTGCGCATCTTGAATCCGGCTTCCGGAAGCTGGACAAAGGAATGATGTTGACGCACGGTGACACTCGATGGCGTTGGCACCACACTGCGTATGAACGCACCTGCTGGCTGGCCA
>JAEUUD010000165.1:0-2731 GCA_016787625.1 Cyclobacteriaceae bacterium | reverse complement strand
CTAAAAAGAAGGTGGCCGCCCCTTAATCCACCCATGACCGTAGGAGCAGCCACCAGACCTTACCCAAAATTGATAATCAAAGATACCCTTCACCCCTTCATTGGGAATCACGCCCGATGTGGGATTTTTGACAGCCTTATTTCGCGGGGTCAGAATAGAATCGGCGAGTTCCAATAACAACAGGAATGCCGATGCAAATGATCAGGATTCCCATCTGGATCATTGACGAACGGAAAGTGAGCGGGCCACGCGAAACGTTGGACATTGGTACGACCAGCAGGTTCATCACACACCATACGAAGGCGCCATAAAAGACGATAAGCACGACCGCATTGTCAGTAACTTTTCTCACCGTAGAATAGATCAGAAAAAAGAACACGGTAAAAGCCATCGCGTTGAACATATGGAATAGGAACCCAAGGGTTGCCATGCCCGCGCCACCGTCAAAGGCTTCCTTTCCATAGACACCGCTGGCGATGTACTTCAGGATGACGATGGGGTTAGTGCCCCCCGATAACATGTAGCTCACGGTTGCCCCCGTGATATCTGCGAGGCCGGCGATGATGCCAACAAGAATAATCTGTCTGATCAGTCCGGGCTTCACGCTTAAATCAATTTATCCTGGGCTGCCCGGGCAAGCGCCTGCGACTTGCTATTGACTTGCAGTTTGGAATAGATGTTCTTGATATGAGTTTTCGACGTTTCCTTGGAGATGAACAACTGCTCGGAGATTTGCGTGTATGTCTTTCCTTCAGAAATCAACTGAAGAATCTCTGTTTCACGCTTGGTAAGCGGTGAATTGGGGTTGATATGAAAATTGTCGATGACCATGCGTGCGATTTTACTGCTCATGGGTGCGCCGCCACGGGAAATTTCCTCCAGGGCAGAAAGCAATTCCAGGTGATTGGAGCTTTTGGTGATGTAGCCCGTGGCTCCTGACTTCAGCGCTTCAAAAACAAGCTCATTGTCTTCATAGACCGTCACCATGATGATCTCCGAGGATGGACTTTTGTCCTTGATGATCCGGCTTCCCTGAATGCCGTTCATGCCAGGAAGTTCGATGTCCATCAAAACATAATCCGGCTTGTCGTGATGGAGGTGCTTGATGGCCTCTTCGCAGCTGCCGTAGGAATTAACCACCGCAAATTTATCTGAACTATTAACGATCAGCACGAAGCTGTTTCTGATTTCTGCGTCGTCTTCAACGATGAGGACGCGTTTTTTGGAAAGCGGTGTCATACTTTTTATTGGTTATGGTGAATTGCAATTGGACGCGGGTGCCTTTTCCTGTCGATCCCGGAACAACCTTAAGGTCGGCCTGGATTTTCTCGGCCCGTGAGCGAATGTTCTTTATGCCATTGGAAGATGCTATCCGTGACGGATCGATGCCGGTGCCGTCATCCTCGAGAATCATGTCAAAAACGTGGTTATGAGAATGAAGGCGAAAAGACACATTGGAAGCCGATGAATGTTTGAATGTATTGGTCATGGCCTCCTTGAATATCAAGTTCGCTTCACGGCTAAACCCATAAGGAAGTTTCACTTTTTCAGTGATTTCGTTGAACGCCCTGAACTGAATACCCTTTTCCTCAAACAATTTCTCGCCAAAGTCGCGAATGTGCAGGAACAATTTAGATAAATCGTCATTAACGGGGTCGATGGCCCAGATAAAATCCCGCGTTCCGTTGTATAGGTACTTGGCCGACTCCTCCACTTTGCGGTAAAGATCCTGACCCTGGCCGTGGCCATTGAGCCGCATGAGGCTCACATAATTAATAATGCGGGTAAGCTGGTTGCCCATTTCATCATGGAAGTCACGCGCAATCTCTTTACGGAGGATTTCCTGCTCCTGCTGCCTGATATGTTCCATGCGAATAGCCCTCGAAACATTTTCGCGCATGCGGAAGAGAATGAACAGGACGAAGGACCCAAAAAGAATTCCTCCTGTGACGGCGTAGAAGGCTGCCGTCTCATAGAACGGAGCCTTGATGGAAAACGCAAAAGCGATCGACGGGCTGTCCCAACTTCCGTCATTGTTGGTGGCCATGACACGGAACACATACTTCCCTGTCGGCAGGTTACTGTAGGTAACATCGCCCATAGCCGACGGCGGAGACCACGACTTGTCAAAAGACTCCAGATAATACCGGTACCTCACAGCGTTGGGATAGCGCTTGTCAACACGGTTGAAATGAAAAGTGATGTGGTTCTTGTCGGATGGAAGCGCCAGGGATTCAGGTATATTAAAAAAACCAGTCGCGTTCTTGCTATAGGGCTGGATGGGTGTATCGCCAAACTGAATTTCCACGCCTGTCAGGTGAGCAGGATAAGAAGGTATGTCTGGATTGTTAAAGCCGCTGTATTCATAAAGTCCGTCGATCAAACCAAAGTACTTCTCCTTTGCCGACAGGTAGCAGGCATTCTGGTTCGTCTCGATTCCGGTAAGCCCGTTGTTATATCCGAAGTCCCGGGTTTCTGAAATTTCCAGCTTGTCATTTAACTTCAGTCTTGTAATACCTTTCTCGGTGCCAATCCATATCCTTTCGGTTTCATCGACACTAACAAAAAACACGAACCCAGACGGAAGACCTTCCCGTGGACCAATGAATGTTCGCGATGCTCTTTTGGGATCAATGATGGCAACACCTGCCCCGCCTGATCCGGCAAGTAAAAGTGTGTCGCGGTAGGCCGCCATGGAGAGGATGGTCGTATTCTCAAATTCAGGCAACGG
>JAEUUD010000164.1 GCA_016787625.1 Cyclobacteriaceae bacterium | reverse complement strand
GGGTGGAGGGCTGTGGAAGACGACTGACGGCGGACTTGAGTGGGAAGCGGTGACGGATGGACAGATATCCAGTTCGTCGATCGGAGCCGTAGCCGTGGCGGAGACCAATCCTGACATTGTATATATAGGAGGCGGGGAAGTGCAGCTTCGCGGAAGTATCACGCAGGGCGATGGGGTTTACAAAACCACCGACGGCGGAAAAACATGGAGGCACCTCGGTTTGAAAGAGACGCAGGCGGTCTCCCGCATTCGGGTCCATCCAACCAATCCTGACATCGTTTACGTAGCTGCCCTGGGTCACCCCTATGGTGATAATGAAGAACGTGGTGTCTTTCGTTCCACCGACGGCGGTAATACATGGAAGAAAATTCTCTATGTCAGCCCCAAGGCTGGCGCTGTAGACCTGATCATTGACCGGACCAATCCAAAAATAATATACGCCTCCACCTGGCAGGTGTATCGCAGAACATGGAAAATGTGGGGAGGTGGACCGGACTGCAAATTATGGAAATCAGAAAATGGCGGTGACACGTGGGTTGACCTGACGCAAAACCCCGGTATGCCGGCTGGACCCATTGGCAAGATCGGCATCACCGTTTCGCCGGCAGACAACAAACGACTCTGGGCCATTGTCGAAGCCAATGAAGGCGGCGTGTTCAGATCAGACGATGCCGGTGCAACCTGGAAGAAAACCAATGATGAGAGAAAACTTCGTCAAAGGGCATTTTACTACTCGAGACTTTACGCCGATCCATTCGACCGGGAAACGGTGTACTGCCTTAATGTTGACTTCTTCAAGAGTACGGACGGTGGTGTCAAATTTGAGAGCATGGCCACCAAGCATGGCGACCACCATGACATGTGGATTGATCCAAACAATCCAAAGCGGATGATCCTCGCCGATGACGGTGGCGGTGTTGTATCCATCAACGGAGGTAAATCCTGGACGGATCAGGACTACTGCACAACTCAGTTTTATCATGTGACAACCACCAATCATGTTCCCTATCACGTAGCCGGGGCGCAGCAGGACAACTCAACGATTGCGGTACCAAGTGATGGATGGGATCACATGAACGTGCTCGGTCAATGGGGCTACGATGTTGGCGGTGGCGAGTCGGGGTACATCACTTCGCATCCCGATAACCCGGATGTATTCTACGCGGGCAGCCAGGGAGCCTTGCTCACCAAATATGATCGGACCACCGGCCAAATCAGGGACATCCAGGTTTATCCGAGATTTTTTTCGGGGGAACCCGCCAGCGCCCTTCCTGAAAGGTGGCAATGGACGTACCCGATTGTTTTCTCACCAAAGGATTCAAAGACGCTGTACACCTGCTCCCAGCATGTGTGGAAAACCACCGACGACGGCCAGAGCTGGACCGCTATCAGTCCCGACCTGACCTATGCTGATCCTGAAACATTGGGACCAACAGGTGGAGAGATCACCAAAGACATGAACGGTCCGGAAATCTATGCCACCGTGTTCGCACTCGCTCCTTCCAATCATGACATCAATACGATCTGGGCCGGCTCCGACGACGGAAAAATTCACATCACCCGCGATGGCGGGAAAAACTGGGCGAACATTACACCCAAAGACTTGCCGAAGCATTCCGTCGTTGCCATCATCGATGAATCGAAACACAACCCTGGAACGGCGTATGTCGCTGCCTTCCGCTATCAGGTCGACGACCGCCAGCCTTATGTCTTCCGAACCAAAGACTACGGCAAGACCTGGACAAAAATTGTCAATGGAATCAAGGACGGTCACTTTGCACGGAGCGTTCGTGAAGATCATGTAAGGCCGGGACTGTTGTTTCTGGGCACAGAGCACGGCGCCTATGTTTCTTTCAATGCCGGTGACAACTGGCAATCACTTCAACTCAATCTTCCCGATACACCCATCCGTGACCTGGTGGTAAAGAATGATGACGTTGTGCTGGGCACCCATGGCAGGGGATTCTGGATACTAGACGACATCAACCCGATGCGGCAGCTGACACCTGAACTGATGAAGCAACCGGCGATTCTCTTTCAACCAAGCGATGCCATCCGTGGTGTGTATAATGCGGCCATTCAATATTATCTGGAGAAACCTGTTGACACGGTCAAGATAGAAATCCTCGACGCGGCTGGTAAAGTGGTAAAGACCTTCAAGGCAGACAAGCAGGAGTACAAGCCCGATCCGAACATTCCTTGGTGGGAGCGGTCACCTGCTCCGCCCTCCAACAAGGCAGGATTGAATCGGTTCAACTGGGACATCACCTATCCCGGGGCCACGGTATTCGAGGGCATGATCCTTTGGGGTGCCAATCCACGTCGTGGACCTAAAGCGCCTATCGGGAAATACCAGGTGCGCTTTACAGCAGGTGCTTATTCACAGACATACTCCTTTGCTGTCAAGATGGACCCGAACCTTAAAGGCGTTACAGAAGCAGACATGAAGGAAACTTTTGACCTGGCCATGAAGATCCGCGATCGCGAAAGCCAGGCGAATGAAGCGGTGATCAGGATCCGGGAAATTCGCAAACAGATGGAAGAAGGTCTCAAGGGAATTTCCGATCAAACCATTACGGCTTACGCGAAAGATCTTTTGGCAAAGCTTGCCGTCATCGAAGAAGACCTGTATCAGGTGAGAAACAGAAGCGGACAGGACCCATTGAATTTTCCTATCAAACTTGGTAACAGGATATCCGCCGTACGTAGAAGTCTGGAAACAGGCGAAGGCAAGCCGACAGCCGGTGTCTACAAAGTGTTCGATGAGCTCAGCAAAGACCTTGATGGTCAGCTGATCAAACTCGACAACACACTCAAGGCAGGTATTGATGGACTAAATCCCATGCTGGAAAACAAACAGATGAAGGCCATTGTCGACAGGAAAAAATGATGCGACGGGTAGTTGGGTTGATGATTGTGCTGTTGATCTTGAGTTCAACGGCATTTTCTCAGGATGTTCAGTTTGGTGTCAAGGCTGGTCCGAATTTCCCAAGGCTGCATGTCGATAAGCAGGGAGGGACAGTCACCTCCAAGACATCCACCACTTTCCATATCGGATTGTATGCGACGATTATGTCGTCAGAAAAATTTGGCATCCAGACGGAATTGATGTTTTCCCAACAAGGTGGTGACCTGGATTCGGCGAACATGAGTCTCAGCTACCTTACCCTGCCCGTGCTTGCACGCTACAATGTGCTTCCCTGGCTGAGTATTCATGCTGGCCCACAACTGGGAGTCCTTCTTTCTGCGAAGGATGGTTCGGCGGATATCATGAGTCAGTTTAAAAGCCTGGACCTTAGCCTGGCAAGTGGCGTTGCTTTTGAGTTGCCGGCGAATTTTCAGGTCTCCCTCAGGTATATTCATGGACTGACAAACATTTCTGCGGTGGACTTTTCGCTCATCGGCATTCCCGGACCAGACCCCGTGTTCACCAACAGATTGTTTCAGATTTCTCTCGGTTACACGTTTTCCCGAAGCGGGTCTTCCAAACAACCAGGCCTGGGAAGGACTCCCTGAACGACCATATTTTAGTACCTTATTTTGGTGTAACCTTCGTCCTTTGGTGAGGTTAACCCTTTGAAATTCCTTGATTTGGAAGCTCTGGCCGACAATACATTGATGGGGAAAGTGCGCGATGGCGACCTGGATAAGCTGGGTCTGCTGTTTGAGCGCTATAAAAGACCGCTTTACGGGTTCTTTTATGGTATGAACAAAGACCAGGAACTGAGTGATGACCTGGTGCAGAATACGTTCTTCCGGATACTGAAATACCGGCACCTGTTCCGTGGCGAAGGAGACTTCAAAACATGGATGTTTCACATTGCCCGCAATGTGAGTCATGATCACTTCCGGAAAACCAAGATCAAGGTGAAGGAGGCTGTGGAGAAGTGGGAAGACCGGCTAGGTCACAACGAGAACCAGGCAATGGACATGCAGCTGGCTGATGAACATCAGATGCTTGCCATAGCCATGGAAAAACTCTCTGATGAAAAGCGGGAGATACTCCTACTGAGCAAATACCAGGAGAAGAAATACAAGGAGATTGGAGAAATCCTGGGATGCACAGAGGGAGCTGTGAAAGTGAAGGTCTTCCGGGCACTGCAAGAGCTCAAGGCAGTGTATCAGCAACTGGAGCGAAGGATGTAATTGAAGGAAACTTAGAAAGGAAAATTGACAGGTTATGGACAAGAATAAAATAGAAGAGCTTGTAGCCAAGTACAACGAGGGACTGGCAGATCCAGCGGAAATTTTTACGTTGGAACAGCTAATCGAAGAGGGGCAGGTTGACCTGACACAACTTCGCGAACTGAAAGCGCTGGATGACCGCATGGTGGCTGTCGATCATGGCTCGCCATCGCTCTCCACCGATGATCAGTTTTATGCTATGCTTGCCAGCGAGAAGAAGAAGCAAGTCGGCTTCTCCTTTCAATGGCCTTCCTGGAACATACTCGCTCCACGCCTGGCCCTTGCTTCGTTAACGCTCATTTTGGGATTCGCCGCAGGTTTCTGGCTGAAGAGCCCCAATCAGGTTTCCGAAGTTTCCGCCCTGACCCAGGAAGTCAGCGACCTGAAAGAGATGATGATGCTCTCACTGCTGGAGAAAGAATCAGCTTCAGACCGGTTGAGGGCCGTGAGCCTTACCGGTGAGATGGGCAATGTGAGCGCCAATGTGACGGATGCGCTTTTCAAGACGCTTAACAATGACCCAAGTGTCAACGTGCGGCTTGCCGCGCTGGAAGCCCTTGTTCCTTTCGCAAGCCAGGGTTCGGTACGCGAAGGACTCATCAGGTCCATTGCCAGCCAGGATTCGCCCATCATTCAACTCAACCTGGCCGAGCTGATGGCGGCATTGCAAGAGAAAAAGTCTGTCTCTGAGTTGCAGAAACTGGTAGACAGCAATCAAACCCCCAGGGAGATCAAGGAGAAAATTAAAAAGAGCATCGAAGTGCTCATTTAGAATATGAAAAACATGAAAAGTATACTTCTGACCACCCTGTGTGCGATCACGGTACCGATCTACGCCCAGTTGTTCACGGAGAAAATCACCAAAGAGCTCACTTTCGAGAAGAAGGGCTCCAATACACTGATGCTGTTCAATATCAACGGCAGCATTTCAGTGGAGGGCTATGCCGGTGATAAGGTCATTATTGAAGTAGAGAAACGGATCACTGCCAAGACCGACCAGCGGCTCGAAGAGGGAAAACAGGAAGTGCAGCTGGGTGTGATGGACCGCGCCGACACCTTGTTGGTGTACGTCAAGGGCATTTGTTCTGAATTTGGCAAGAGACAGAGGACCAAACGCGGCAACTGGCAGTCGAAGTACAATGGATATGGATACGACTGGAATGACTGGGGCCGCAGAAATAGCGATTGCGATAAACGATATGATTATCGAATGAACTTCACCATCAAGGTGCCGCAGGGAATCAATGTGCTGGCGTCCACGGTAAACGGCGGTGATGTGGAAATAAAATCTGTGACCGGATATGTGCTGGCCGATAACGTCAACGGAAGCATCAAGCTTACCAATATTTCAGGGGCAACGTATGCATCGACGATCAATGGCAGTGTAGATCTTGATTATTCCGGTAACCCCAACGGAGATTCGAGGTATTACTCTCTGAA
>JAEUUD010000163.1 GCA_016787625.1 Cyclobacteriaceae bacterium | reverse complement strand
TCAACGCCGGGCACCGGTATACCCACCGTGCCTGGTTTGTTGAGACCCGGTAGGTATCGGTTGGTACTGATAAATGGCGATGCCTCCGTCATTCCGTAACCGGAAAACGCTTTGATACCGGCGGCGGAGAAGAGCATTCCGATCTCGGGACGAAGGGCTGCGGCACCGACAGCCATGTATTTTATTTCTCCACCCAGCGCGCCACGCCAGGCATTCAGAACAAGCAACCGGGCAAAGAACAAGTTAACCGCATAGACAAAACCGTTCCTTCCTGTCTTGTACCTGGCGCCGGTGTTCATGGCCCAGTTGATCAGCTTTCTCTTGAAGAAGTGCTTCTCTTCTTTTTGCTCCTGCAGGTAGTCATACATCTTCTCCAGTGTTCTTGGAACACAGGTGCAAAAGAACGGCTGGACGGAATTGAAATCTTCACGCAGCCGCTCCAGAGAATGACTAAAGTGAACAGAAACACCAAAAGCCATATAACTCAGGCAGCTGGTGCGTTCGAAGATGTGGCTAAAGGGGAGAAAACTCAGCACACGGTGTCCGGGCTGTAGCGGAAGCAGTGTGAGCACCGATTTGATATTGCTGACAACATTGCCATGCGTGAGCACCGCACCTTTTGGAGTGCCCGAAGTTCCTGACGTATACATGATGGCCAGAATGTCGTCAGGTGTTACACTCCGTTTGAGCTGATCTAAATCGACATTCGTGCTGAAAGTTTCACTCAGGGGTGGCAGGAAACCTGCTAGTCCATCCTGAAGGTGAAATACATGCTCCAGTTGCCGGGCAGCTGTTTTGCTGGTGTTCACTTTCGCATAAAGATCACCATCGGCGCAAACACAAATCCTTGCGCCGGTTTCATTCAATATATATTCAACTTCCGATGGACTTGAGGTAGGGTGGATGGGTACAACGATCACACCTACCTGCTGACAGCCGAAGTCGAGGATCATCCATTCGGGACTGCCCATTTTGGGAACGATCGCGATCCTGTCACCCTTCGACATACTCATGTGATGGAGCCAGGCAGAGACATTGTCCGCTTTCTTCTGGATGGTCTCAATCGGTAACCCAACCCATTGGCCATCACGGAACGACAGGAGCGCTTCATGCTGCGGATACTTCTCACGCTGATAGGACAGGATGTCAAACACCCTGGTAAAATCGTATGCGTGTGAAGTCGCCATGCTGATGGAGTTAGCCTTTCGTCGGTTCTACGTAGAGGATATCATACAATAACTCAAAGAATTCGGGGAATTCCGGCAAATCATTATGGTGGCCACCTTCGATGGGATGCAGGAATACCTTGTCAGGGAAGAGCGCTTTCAGTTCCTCGCTTTGTCGAAAAGAGATGAGCATGTCCTTGTTGCCGTGAATGATGTGGACAGGACATGATACCGTTTGTAAATATTCGTCCGTCTTCAAGTCATATCGAAGGAGCCATTTGAGGGGAAGGATGAACCCGAAGCGATTGGAGTTTCGATAGAAGCTGCGATAAGGTGAATCAAGGATAAGCATCCTGGGACGGTTCCACGAAGCGATGCGCGCGGCGATTCCTGTTCCCAGGGAGCGGCCGTAGACAACAATCCGATCTTCGGGGTAGTGATTGAGCAGCCACTTGTAGAGCATCTGCGCATCATCAAAGAGTCTTGCCTGGGTTCGTTTGCCACGGCTCTTGCCAAAACCACGGTAATCCATCATGAAGAAGTCATAGCCGTTGCTGACAAAGTCCTTGGCAAATTTTCCCCAACCCTTGATGCTCCGGGAGTTCCCCTTCATATAATAGATTACACCACGTGAGTTGGGAACCTTGAAGTGAATGGCATTGATCCTTCCGCCATCAGCGGTGTCGAAATTCAATTCTTCAAAAGGGAATGGGTACTGATACTTGAAGGAATGCGCCAGGATCTCGGGACGAAAGAAAAACAGGTGCTGGGTGAAGTAAAACACGACGCATAGCCCGGCATAAGAGGCAACCAGGATGATAACAATGGTCAGGGTCATGCAGTCGTATTGACTTAAAAAAATAGTAAATATTCCTTGAGTGCAAAAACTCAACGGTTCCCGAGCAGGGACAGGATGGTATCCTGATATTGAGGAAACGACCTCAGGTTACGATGACCACCACCGGGAATGATGACAAAATCACGCTCATCATCGAGGAGCGGTATCAATCCTTTTGCCGATGCAAGGGGTACAATGCGGTCATCTGTTCCATGCAGAACGACCTTCCGGCACTTGACGGACCGGAGGTGTTCCTTGTTGGAGAACACCGAACGGATGGGAAGGAGACGGGCAAGGGGAAGCCACATCGGATCGACCACGCCGCGAATTTCATCAAAAGGGGTTTCAAGGATCAGCAAGGCTGGCTCATGCACCGACGCGAGTTGTGAGGCGACGGCTGACCCAAGGGAACGGCCATAGAAAATAAGTTCACCCTGATAACCTTTTGCTTGAACCCAGGACCACACGACGGAGGCGTCAGCATATAAGGTCTCTTCAGAAGGACTCCCGTCGCTCTTACCGTATCCACGATAGTCGATCATCAATACATCATAGCCGTGCTTCGTAAGATCAGGTGCATAGTTGCCCCATCGTTGCAGGTTTCCACGGTTGCCATGGAAGTAAAGGATCAAGCCTTTGCGAGGCCCAACGGCATCAAACAAGAGCGCATTGAGTTGGACATCGTCTCCGGCAGGTATCGAGTGTTCTGTGAATGAATAATCAAACCTGAACACATAGTCTTTTTCAAGCTTGACAGATTGAAAAATCACCAGATCCTGGAACAAATAAATGCCCAACAACGCGAGTACAAGCAGGGAAACGATAATGCCAATCATCCAGGTAATAACACGTTTGAGCATTGTCGTTTGTCAGGGTTGTGGATTCAGTCGTATCCTGACGACTTTGTGTTGAAAAACTCCACCCACATAGACGTCATTGTTGTATCGGAGTGCGATGCTGGATCCTGAAAGGGTGGTCCCATCATCCATCCAGATTTCTTCGACTTTATAGGAATCGCCAGGTGAGATTTTCAATACCTGCGATGGAGAGATCTTAATAGAGTCTTTTGCATGCCCAACAAAGGCCAATAGTTTGGGATGCGCGGCAATCCAAATGTTTCCATCAGCGTCAACGTCAATATTATCGACACCTGTTTTCAGCGGAAGCTTGTGAACCTGCTCCAGGGCACCGGAAGTAGTATCCATAGTAAATGTGAGCAGGTTTTGCCCTGTTGTTGTTGTCACATATAGCAACTTCCGGTCGTTGGACACATTGACGCCATTGCCATAGTGCAAGCCGCCCTGAGCCTTGGAGAATGTCTTCCCATTATAATAGAGCAAGGATGAAAAGGGGAGCCTTAAGTAATCTTCCAACGTACGGCCGAATCCCTTTTTGGTGCCATGATCGTTGGTCACATAAAACTTGTCAGTGGACACCGCCACCACATCGTTAGGGCAGCACATGGCATCGCTATCTGAAATACTACGCTGGTGGAAAAGGGTGTCATTGAGGAAACGAAATACTTCGACAAAATTCCCTGTCTCATTGTGATTCACCACAAAGAGAAGTTGCTGGTTGTTATGATTAAGCCAGGAGATCCCATGGGGGTGGAATGCACCTTTGTACGTGGTGGCAAGCTTTCTCGGCTGTGCCATCGAATCGGGTCGCAGGATGTAAATGCCATCATGGGCGGGTATACCGTTGAGGCCTTTCCATCGGTTGGAAGATGAAATGAATATGGTGCCTGTTGCGTCGTCAAGGTCCATGTCCTCCGGGCCTGAAGGCCCCGCATAACTATTCAACATTGATCCATCAAGGGTTGGATGGATGGATTTGAAGGAGCCAGCAGTGTGCAGGGTGCTGAATATCAGATAGAGCACAGCGCCTACGGCTGTATAGATGGCCCACATGCGTTTCATGAGATTTTTTGGTGACACCAAAGATAGTGTAACCGGTCCATCCGCTAAGTGGGCAGTTTATTCTTCTCCTCCGCGCAGTACCGTTTTGGCGGTTGAGGCGGTGACTGTCGAACGCTGACGCTGCCTGAGGGTGCGTGCCAGGGTAGCTTGCTCAACTTCCCATGCTTTCCAGTGGCGTTGCAGTTCCCGGAGATCTTCATCAAGGCATGGGTATTTCTCAGGTTGGGGAACTGGAGGGAAATTGCCTTTGGCCAGGTGATATGTACCTGTACCTCCCGTCCACTCAAAATGGCCGGGGTCAAATAGTTTGTTCCAGCGACCGCCCCAACGCAGGCCCAGGCGTTCGCCGATGGGGCCAATCTTTCTCCAGAGCTTCATGTTTCGCCACTGTGGAATAGAATCGATAATCGGAACAACGTCGACGGCAAGCCCATACTGATGTTTGGATTGACCGGCACGGGTGCGGGTATACTTCCTGCCCATTGTGCGATACTCTGTCTGCTTGGCATGCGTGCGGTACGTTTCAACCAGGGCGAGTTCGATACCCTTTTGCTTGCACTTCTGAATGAGCTCGAGCACTTTGTCACGGAAGTAGGGGTGTAGGGACTGCAGATCGGCAATCATGGACATCCTTCCGCGGTTGATACCAAATGAATAGTTGTCCACCATCTCCCATTGCTTCCACTCATCGACGGTGTCATCGGCAATTTCCCAGCGACGAAGCTGAACTGGTCCGTTGAAGTGTTCAAGACGTGAAGTCCTGATCGCAATTTCTTCCGTTGTGAGAGTAAGAATCTGTGCCGGCGAAACGCCGAACGAAATCATGCAAACGATGTAGAACCCAAAAAATCTTGCCATAGCTTAAAAACCGGCGCAAAAATGCAAAAAAATATTAAACCGGCACACCAACCATCTTCACTGAACAAGAGAACAATGAGCGATTAAAAATTAGACCATCAAAGGTAACACTTTTCCGTGTGCATTCTTCATTTTTCTTTTCAGATGTCTTCATGAAGCCACACAACGAACTCGTTACTTTGTTTTATTTTTATAACTCGCAGAGCAAGCGCATGTTTCATGGATGTACTTCAACAGAATCAGTTATTAAAGCAACACTTTAGCCAATTCGTATCAGAGCATAAACGAGAATTCATGGAGCGTGTACTTCAGCAGCGCACGCGCTATGTAACGGTGGTGTTGGAAGACATCTATCAGTCTCAAAATGCCAGTGCGGTTATCCGGACTTGTGAGTGCCTGGGCATTCAGGATGTCCATGTGATTGAAGCCACCAGCCATTGGATGACCAATAAGCTGGTTCTGCGAGGATCTGATAAGTGGCTGAATATCAACCGATACAAGGACAAAAAGGTGAACAATACTGCAGCTTGTTTTGAACAACTGAGGCAACGTGGCTATCGTGTCGCCGTCACCGATCCTGCGGGAGGAGTTTCTGTCAATGATGTTCCTCTTGATAAGCCACTGGCCATCGTCATGGGCAATGAGCGGCATGGATCATCAGAATTTGCAAAATCAAATGCGGATTTATCGGTTACGATACCCATGACAGGCTTTACAGAGAGTCTCAACATCTCCGTCAGCGCTGCGATTTGCCTGAATGTGGTGCTCACACGACTTCGCAACTCATCCGAACCTTGGACTTTGACGGAGGAAGAGAAAGAAATACTCCGCTTGCAGTGGTATAAGAAGACGGTGAGAAATGCTTCTG
>JAEUUD010000162.1 GCA_016787625.1 Cyclobacteriaceae bacterium | reverse complement strand
CCAAATGTCGAGAAGACTGTACGCGCCGTCAAAGCGGTGATGTACAAGGCCTAAGGCCGGCACCTGCCGGTTTTATGCCGTCAGAACACTCCAGGCTTCAGCCACTTTTCCCTCCCGCAGGAGTTGCTGGGCAAGTGTGTGAACAGCAGCAACACCATGCGCCCTGGCCAGATCAAATTCTGCCGGCGGTGACGCATGATCAGGTACCTTTTCCACGTTAGCAAGTTTTGCCAGGTCATTGCCGGTAAGGACGGCACTGTTGCGAATGGACTCGGGCAACTGATCGATACCTATTCCAAGTTTTTCGTTTGGTTTTGGCACCGTGAAAATACTGCCGCCCTGGGCACGCAGATAATTATCCGCACCCATACGAGCAACAGCGTCAAGCTTGTTGGGATTGATCCTGCCGTCAGGATCCAGGACAGACTCATTGATGTGCATCCTGAGGACTTCACAGATGACCAGGTTGCCTGCAGCGCCGCCCGAACCCAACTCAATCACCTGATTTACCTTGCATTCAAAAGCAACCGGCGATTCAGCAACCCTTGGCGGCCTTACCACTTCCGACTTCACCTCTGTCAATCCCGCCTTTACAAATTCATTCACTGATCTCGGGTACTCACAGCTCGCCAGGGATACCTGTTCGACAATCTCGTAGGTTACAACGGAGATAACGACCTCCGGAACTTCCCTGACATTCTCGTACGTGTGCTTCGTGGTGTTGTCCCTCCCTCTTCTCGCTGGTGAGAAAACCAGTATGGGCGGATTGGCGCTGAAACAATTGAAGAAGCTGAACGGGCTCAGGTTGACCTGCCCTTCACGGTTAATGGTACTTGCCAGCGCAATTGGTCTTGGGACGACAGCACCCAGCAGGTAGCTGTGCATGCGCGGAACCGGAATGGCCTTCGGATCAATGGTCAATATGCCGGCGTGCTTATCCAATGGCTGGCAATATTTTTCCAAGACAATCTCCAAACCCTATCCTGACGCCGTCTCTTTCCGCATGGCCCCGCATGATGACGGTGTCACCATCCTGCAGGAACCCGCGTTCCTCTCCGCCAGGAAGGTGAAGTGCTTTCTTACCATCAAATGTCAACTCAAGCAGTGAACCATACGATCCGGGTGAAGGGCCGCTGATGGTTCCCGATGCATACAAATCGCCAACCTGAATGTTGCAACCATTGACGGTATGGTGGACAAGCTGCTGAGCAATATTCCAATAGAGGTACTTCGCATTGGTCCGCGATAACGTGGCAACCTCTCCCTTTTCAGATGCGAGAAGTACCTCCAGCTGAATATCAAAATTTCGTTTCCCTTCAAACGATAGATAAGGAAGGACATGAGGAACCTGAGACGGGCCTTCTGTGCGGAACGGCTCCAACGCGTCCAATGTCACTACCCAGGGAGACATCGTTGATCCAAAGTTCTTCCCCAGGAACGGGCCCAGGGGAACATACTCCCATTGCTGGATGTCCCTGGCAGACCAGTCGTTGAACAAGACAAATCCTACAATATGATCCTCCGCTTCACGCAAAGAAACAGGGCTACCCAGATTGGTATTGGAGGACGTGATGAATGCGAGCTCCAGCTCAAAATCCATTTTACGGCTTGGGCAAAAGACGGGCATTTCTGAATCCGCTACTTTCACCTGACCGCGAGGCCGGTGAATGGGTGTGCCTGAAACAACAACAGACGATGCCCTGCCATGGTAGCCAACAGGCAGGTGTTTCCAATTGGGCAAGAGCGCGTTTTTCGGGTCGCGAAACAATGATCCAACGTTCGTGGCGTGCTCCTCACTGCTGTAAAAATCGGTGTAGTTTGGAATTTGCACCGGAAGCAGCAGGGTACAGCGACTCACAGGCAGCAGAATATCTTCCCTTGCCTTTACCTGATCCCTGAGTTCATGATGGTCGGATCGCAGCAGTTCACTTATCCTTTCACGTACCTCTCCCACTTTCTTTCTGCCCAACTCAAAAAGTGCATTCAGATGTGGCTGGCTGAAAATTCTTCCCGGCAGGCGGAGCCCGTCGAGCAGTCCAAGCTCATGAACCATGGCCAGGTTGAGAACGTGATTTCCTATCGCTACGCCAACTCCTGGTCCCGTCCTGGCTGTCGTGAAAATTCCGAAAGGAAGGTTCTGAATGGGAAAATCGGAATCTTTAGGCACCTCGACCCAACTCTTCAAGCCTGGGTCATTCGCCGTCATTGTTTTCTTCATAACTCTTCAAAAATAATCTAATTTGGAATGTGGCGGACTTACCGGAGGTTTTTAAGAGTCAGATGCAGGAACGATTGGGACCTGCTTTCAATTTATTCACCCAATCCCTTCAGCAGCCATCGCCGGTGAGCATCCGGTACAATGGAAAAAAACTTTCGCAAACCAGAGGGAAGGAGATTCCATGGTGCACCACCGGCCGCTATCTGGATGGCAGACCGGTTTTTACACTTGATCCCCTGTTTCACGCAGGTGCCTATTATGTGCAGGAAGCAAGTTCCATGCTCATTGAACAGGCTGTCACGCAGTCGATCGATCTAAAGAAAAGCATAACGGTCCTTGATCTGTGTGCAGCTCCCGGAGGAAAGTCGACACATTTGCTAAGCCTTCTCTCCCCAGAAAGCCTGTTGATATCCAATGAAGTGATACGCAGCAGGGCATCCATTCTGATAGAAAACATTGAGAAGTGGGGTCGCGATAATGTGGTGGTCACTTCAAATGACCCCGCTGATTTTGGCCGACTCCCTGAATGCTTTGATCTCGTATTGCTGGATGCACCCTGCTCTGGCGAAGGGCTCTTTCGTAAGGAGCCTGAGGCCACCAATGAGTGGTCGCCAAAGAATGTAGACTTGTGCTCCCTGCGTCAACGTCGAATCGTGGGTGATGTCTGGGATACCCTGAAGCCGGGCGGCATCATGATCTACTCGACGTGCACGTACAATGACATGGAGAACATTGACAACGTGGTGTGGCTGTCCAATCAACATGGGGCCGAATGTGTGTCCCTGCAGCTCCACCCTTCCTGGGGCATCGACGTCATCCGAAAATCAAATGCAACAGGGTACCAGTGTTTTCCACACAAAGTGCATGGCGAAGGTTTTTTCTTTGCCGTCATACGAAAACCTGGAAATCCAGGTCAAAGAAAAATCAGGACAAAGGACCTTCTGACAGCGCCCGATCGTGGAAGTGCGCAGGTGATAAAAACATGGATCAGGAATCCTGAAGGCAAATGCCTCTTCACCCATGGACAGCAAATCAGAATGATTCCCGATGTACAAAAGCAGGCACTTAACATGGTTCTTGGTGAGCTCCATGTACTTCAGGCAGGAACCGGTATCGGGGAAGTCATGAAGAACAAGATTATCCCTGATCATGGCCTGGCGCTTTCCGTTGACCGGGATCCCGGAGCATTTCCTCAAATATCGATGTCGGAAGAGCAGGCTCTGGCTTTTCTGAGGAAGGACGTTGTTTCGCCGTCTACAACCTCTACGGGATTTCATCTCGTTACATTTCAGGAGTTGGGTTTAGGCTGGGTGAATGTGCTCCCCAATCGCATTAACAATTTGTATCCGGCAGCGCGGAGAATCCGCATGGGCGATCTTCCACGAAGGTCCTGACCTTCATTCCAGCTTTCGGATCAATTCCTTATTTTTGCCCGCTTTCATTGCGACTTCATGTCATTATCTACCAAATACAATCCAGCTGATGTCGAGGACAAGTGGTATGGACGCTGGTTGACTTCGGGCGTTTTTCATGCCCGGCCCACCGCTGGCAAGGAACCGTTCTGCATCGTCATTCCTCCCCCCAACGTCACCGGCGTTCTTCACATGGGGCACATGCTGAACAACACCATCCAGGACATTCTGATAAGGAAGGCCCGCATGGATGCCAAAGAAGCCTGCTGGGTGCCAGGCACCGATCATGCTTCCATAGCAACCGAAGCACGCGTCGTGGCTATGCTACGGGAACGCGGCATTAAGAAATCAGATCTTTCTCGTGATGAATTCCTCACTTACGCGTGGGAATGGAAAGAAAAATATGGCGGGATTATCCTGGAACAGCTAAAAAAACTGGGCGCATCCTGCGACTGGGATCGAACATCTTTTACCATGGACGAAGGCTACTACAAGGCCGTTATCAGGGTCTTCGTCGACTTGTACAATAAGGGGTACATCTACCGTGGACTTCGCATGATCAACTGGGATTGTGAAGCCAAGACGGCATTGTCAAACGAAGAAGTGCTCTATCAGGAAGATGGTGAAAAGTCAATCCTTTATTCCGTTCGGTACAAAATCAAGGGAACTGCTGACGAATGGGTGATCATCGCGACCCAGCGACCGGAGACCATCATGGGTGATACCGCTATTGCTGTTAATCCCACCGATGAACGCTACAAGCACCTCATCGGCAAGAAAGTTCTCGTACCATTTATTGAGCGTGAAATTCCCCTGATCGCTGATCAATACGTTGACAAAACTTTTGGAACAGGGTGCCTCAAAGTGACACCGGCACATGACGTCAACGACTATGAAATCGGTGTGAGACATAAGTTGCCTATCATCGACACCATCAATGACGACGGGACCTTAAATGAAAAATGTGAACTGCCCCGTTACGTGGGTAAAGATCGGTTCGCCGTAAGGAAAGCACTGGTGAAGGAATTAAGAGAAGCCGGTCATCTCGTGAAGGAAGAGGAATTTGTCACCCGGATCGGACGTTCAGAAAGAACCAACACAGTGGTTGAGCCCAAACTTTCCCTGCAGTGGTTTGTTCGCATGAAAGAAATCTCTGAACGTGCCAGGGAAGCCGTTGAGAAGGACGAAGTGCGCCTTCATCCGGCAAAATTCAAAAACACCTACAGGCACTGGATGGAAAATGTCCGGGACTGGTGTATATCAAGGCAATTATGGTGGGGACATCGCATTCCTGCTTATTACTTCGGAAGCGGTGAAAACGATTTTGTCGTAGCAGAAACGATGGAAGAGGCCATCAAGGCTGCTTCAGCCAAGAGCGGCAAGCCGATATCGGAAAAAGACCTTAGACAGGATCCGGATGTACTCGACACCTGGGCTTCTTCCTGGATTTGGCCCACCGCGGTATTCAACGGTTTTGAGGACCAGAGTTTCGATCGGAGCAAGGGCAAGATCATTGCTTCAAAGAATGCTGATCTGAAATATTTCTATCCTACCCAGGTGCTCGTCACAGCTCCCGAGATTCTGTTCTTCTGGGTGGCCAGGATGATCATTGCAGGTTATGAGTATATGGACATCAAGCCCTTCAGTGATGTCTACCTGACCGGTATTGTTCGCGACAAACTGGGGAGAAAGATGTCCAAGTCCCTGGGCAACTCTCCTGATCCTCTGGAATTGATTGCCACCTTCGGAGCTGACGGTGTGCGCAGCGGAATGCTGTTCAGTTCGCCGGCCGGCAACGATTTGCTCTTCGACGAAAAGCTCTGTGAACAAGGAAGAAACTTGGCCAACAAACTCTGGAACGCCTACCGGTTGATCAAGGGCTGGGAAGTTGTTGACGGTAAGCCTCCTGTAGTCAACGAACGCGCCGTCATCTGGTTTGAATCCCGCATGGCAGAAGCCATGGAAGAACTGCAGCTTCAATTTTCAAAATTCAGAATGTCGGAGGCATTGCTGACGGTCTATAAATTGATC
>JAEUUD010000161.1 GCA_016787625.1 Cyclobacteriaceae bacterium | reverse complement strand
GCGCCAATCAACAACTAATTCGATCGAAAAAATCAACAATAAGTTGGAAGCCGTTGACGCTGCAGCCAATGCGTATACAAATCGATTCAGCACACTTCCTACGAATAATCTGCCGACCCAGATTAGGGATCCCAACCAGGAATTACTCTCAAATATTCCGCAAGACCCCTCCTCCAGGCTTTACTATGCCTATGTGGAAAGTCGCATTGCCTCCATGTTGGACATGAAGTACAAACAGGGGAGCAAAAATCAAATCATGCAGTTCAACTACCGCAACGATAAGCAGTCACTGCAATATCTGCAGGCTGATGACCCCCAGGAAAAACTTGGCATCTTCAGGGCAAGGCTGGTGCCGTTTCCCTTCTACGCTACCACCAATGCCGATGGAACACAATCAGAATTCAAATGGCAGCAAGGAAAAGTCATCTATGAAATTGGAATCAACTTTGGCTATGCCGTGGTCAAGGGAGATCATTTTGTACCGAAGTTCTTCGACATGAACCGCCTGGGACTCGGCATCGGCATCTCCGCCGACACGTTCTCCCAAAACCCTACCTTCCTCAGTGTATCTCTCACATACGACATGAACACCTACACATCGATCAGTTTTGGCGCCAACCTCATCGACAAACCTTCATTCTACATGGGTGTCGGCATCAATGCGCGCGCATTCAAGGACCTTGTCAAAAATTCTGCGACGCTGTTCAAGTAAGTCCTCTTCTGCTATTTCTTCGAGAGCTTTATCCGGTTCACCCTACTACCCTGCTCTATACTCAGGATATACATCCCTGATGGTAAATGTTCCATGCTGAGATCAAATTGGTCACCACCCGTGGTCAGCTGTTGATCAGCCATTCTTCCGGTCATGTCCGTGATTTGGAGCCTTACGGGAATACCCGCATCGAAATCAGCGAGTGAGACGACCACCTTACCCGTTGTCGGATTGGGAAACGTCGGAGGCACATAGTCATTCATATCGCCAGTAACAACGACCGGAAATTCCGATGACATTTCACCTACACAACCTTCCACTGTTGACCGGACCGTGTAGTTACCCTCCACAGCTACTTCGAATGTGTTTTCCGTGGCACCGGTAATCTCCACACCATCCTTAAACCATTGATTACCCTCCGTCGCACTGCTTGTCAGCGTAGGTGAGCCGGTATTTGCACCGGTGATGGTAATGATTGGCTTGGCGGGATTGATGCAAAATGACTGGTCAACATTCGCTGCTGCCCCGTAAGTTCCATCGCCACTCTGTGTGGCACGGATGGTCGCCAATCCTGGAGATTGAAGGCTTGCCGTTGTTCCCGCCACGCTCACTCGTGCCGGGGTTACCGACACGAGGGCAACCGTTAATCCAGAGGACGCAGTCGCAGAAACCGTGAAAGATGCCGTTCCAAAAATGCGATCCGGTAAAGCACCAAAGCTGATGGTCTGGTTCTGCAGCGAAGCCGTTGTCACACTTATTACATTCGAATCAGTTGACCAGCCCGCGTTGCCTGCCCGAACTCGATACTTGTATGCTGTACTGCCCGAGAGGCCGGTAACTGCGATGGAAGTCCCGATTACCGTCTTGCTGTTATACCCTGGCGCAAAAGTGGTGAAATTGTCGGCACTGACATCGAGCTGGTAAACATTGACACCCGGCACGGAACTCCAGTTTGCAGTAAAGTTGGTGGCCACAACGGCTGTCGCAGCGTTCGCTGTGGGCGCTGCAGGAGGTGCCTCGACGAGGACCCGCGTGATGTTCTTCAGAGGGATCAGGTTGTACGATCTAAAAGTACCACCGATCAGTATCTTCCCGTCTGTCTGCTGAGCAAGGGCTAGAATCGGGCTGGTACCCGTACTTAACCCCGCATCAAAAGTGCCGTCGAGAGAACCATTGATGTTGATTCGTGCAAGTTTATTGGCGGGCGCACCATTGTATGTTGTAAACTCTCCTGCGATAACCACTTTACCGTCCGGCTGGACAATGATGGCGCGGATGATTGCGTCGGTGCCAGTCCCCGGGTTGAATGTCGGATCCAATGAACCATCAGGGTTGATCCTGGCAATGCGGTTTCTTGCAGTTCCGTTGTAGGTTGTAAAACTTCCTATGATCATCACCTTCCCATCCTCCTGAAGGACAATCCGGTCGATGGTTGCGTTGGCGCCAACAGTCGGTTCGAAGCTGGTATCCAGAGAACCATTTGGAAGGAGTCTTGCGATCCTGCCGCGCGATGCCCCATTGAAACTTCCAAACGCGCCTGCAATCAGGATCTTTCCATCAGCTTGAATGGCGAGGGAATTGATCGTGTTGTTCGCACCGGTGCCGATGGCGAAGGTTCCGTCGATTGATCCATCGGAATTCAGCCTAACCATTCTGTTGTTTGATACTCCATTGAACGTGGTGAACATCCCTCCCAGAAGGATTTTGCCATCTGCCTGTGGCAGACTGACATTGACGCCTAAATTGGGTCCTGAGCCAGGATTGAAACCCGCGTCATTGTTTCCACCTGCATCTACTCGTGCCAGGAAATTCCAGGGATTTCCGTTATAGGATTTAAAGCCTCCCGTAAAAACAAACTTGCCATTAGGTTGAAGTGAAATCCCCTGGATAGGTCCCGACGAACTTGTCCCCACATTGAAGGAGACATCCAGGGTGCCAGAGCTGGTGAGCCTTGCTGCATAATTGCGAGTTTGTGCCACAGCACTGCGAAACGCTCCAACGATTGTAATATTTCCGTCCGGCTGAAGAACAATTCCGGAAACGGTATTGTCGGTTCCGGGCATTGGATTGAATGAAAGGTCTACTTCTCCGTTGGTGGCGACACGTGCGATGGATCTCCGCTCGCCATTGCCGAACAAGTTAAAGTTTCCGCCGGCGACAATTCTGCCATCAGCCTGCAAACCCAGCGAGGAGACCCGAGGGCCAAGACCTACTACATCAAATGATGTTCCTGGGTTGAAGCCATTGTCAAGAGTGCCATCGGTATTGAGTCTGGCAAGTAGTGGCTTATCGACCAAATTGTACTTCTTAAAACCTCCCGCAATAACAATTTTGCCATCAGGTTGGACCATGATATCAAGAACCTCCCCATCGGGACCCGCACCACTAGCAAACGTTGCATCTAAAGAGCCATCTGAATTGACCCTTGTAAGGTAAGCCACACCTGGGGCCCCCTGCATCGCAGTGAATGAGCCCCCAATTATGATTTTGCCATCAGGCTGCTCTGCAATTGCCCACACTTCTCCGAGTGGTGATGGTGCAAACGTGTCCAGTGTACCATTGGCATTGAGACGGGCGATCCGGAGCCTGTCTGCACCTTTGACGCTGAGGAAACTGCCACCTATTAGTAACTGACCATTTGCTTGGATAGTTAACTCGTACACAACACTATTTCCTCCAAGGTTTAGGGAACCAAAAGAGTTATCGGTCGAACCGTTTGCATTCAACCTTATAACCCCTTTGGGAGAGTAAGTCCCAACCAGAATTTTATTGTCCGCTTGAACGGCAATGTCAAACACGGGGTCATCCAAGGTCGACGCAAACGTCATGTCCAGTGAGCCGTCAGAATTAAGTCGGGCGATGCGATTCCTGGCAACACCATTGTATGACGTGAAACTTCCGCCGATCAGGATTTTCCCATCCGACAAAATAACCATGGAAGTGATCAATCGAATAACTCCTGCTATTCCTGTTCCAGGATCAAATGTTGGATCCAAGGTGCCATCTGCATTTACCCTGACGATTCCCGAACGACTTACTCCATTGTAAGAATCAAAGGATCCCCCGAGGATTATTTTCCCATCCGACTGAATGGCAACCGCTTCGATACTTCCAAATTCATTAAGTCCAACGCCGTAAGGTGTGCCACCTGGATAGAAAGTTGGATCGAGCGTACCCGGCTGGCTGATAGCGTCATACTGAATCAGCAGGAACTGCAATAGCAGGAACAAGAAGAGGCTATTGTCTAGCTTGAACTTCATTTAAAGCACCTTCAAGGTTCAGAGTAAGGTACCTACTTAAAGCTGGCTTGGCAATGTTGAGGTCGAAGAAGGCAGTTGCAACTGAAGTTGTTTGCCATTGTGTACGATTATGAACACATTTGTCCAGCCAGGTACAAGGCCGGGCATTGAATCATTGTTCTAAGCCTCCTGAAGCGCTGGCACAATTTTTCCTTGTCTAGGCCTACCTAAACCCCGATTTCCGTGAACGACGGCAACCCCAGCATTCGCTTCGCTCAACCGGGGTAACCGCAACTTAAACCTGAAGACTGTGAACGACGGAAAAATATTGATGATTGATGACGACGAAGACGTACTCCTCGCCGCCAAAATGCTTCTCAAAAAGCACAACTACCAGGTCATCATCGAGAAAAACCCCAACAAGATCCCTTTCCTCCTCAACAATGATGTCTATGACGTCATCCTGCTGGACATGAACTTCAGCAAAGACACCACCAGCGGCAAGGAAGGCTTCGAGTGGCTGTCGAAAATAAAAGAGCGCGATGCACAGGCTGTCGTCATCATGATCACGGCCTTCGGCGACGTCGAGATGGCCGTACGTGCCCTCAAGGAAGGCGCCACCGACTTCATCCTCAAACCGTGGCAAAACGAAAAACTCATCGCTACCATCTCTACCGCCATCAAACTCAAGCGGTCATACAATGAAGTGGACAAGCTGCGCAAGGCCAAGCAGATGCTCGAAGAACAAATCAGTCAACCCTTCCGCGACATCATTGGCTCCAGCAATGCGATGAAGGAAGTCTATGACCTCATCGATCGCGTAGCGAAGACCGATGCCAATGTGCTCATCCTGGGTGAAAACGGAACAGGCAAGGAACTCGTTGCACGCGCCATCCATCAGAAGTCACTGCGCCATGACAGTTCATTCGTCGCTGTGGACATGGGCGCCATCACGGAAACTCTTTTTGAGAGCGAACTCTTCGGACACAAGAAAGGGTCATTTACTGACGCTCGTGAAGACCGGCCCGGCCGGTTTGAACTCGCCAACGACGGCACCCTCTTCCTCGACGAGATCGGCAACCTGAGCCTCAACCTCCAAAGCAAATTGCTCAGCGCACTTCAGTCACGACGCATCACACGGGTGGGTGCCAATACTTCCGTCGACGTGAATATCCGGCTCATCTGTGCCACCAACATGCCGGTTGAACAGATGGTGAAAGACGGTCGCTTCCGCCAGGATCTGCTCTATCGGATCAATACAGTAGAGATTCGCATTCCTCCGCTGAGTGAACGCGTCGACGACATCCCGATGCTTGTCAATCACTTCCTCGACTACTACTCAAGAAAATACAGAAAGGACGTGCTCTCCATTACTCCTGAAGCGCTGACCAAACTGAAGAAATATGCCTGGCCAGGCAACGTGCGGGAACTGCAACATTCTCTTGAGCGCGCTGTGATCATGGCAGACTCACCTACCCTTCAGGAAAGTGACTTCCTCTTCAACAGGAAGAATGACAATACGTCAACCGACTCCCTCAACCTCGATGAAGTGGAAAAGGCGGCTGTGGTCAAGGCATTACAACTCCACAATGGTAACATCTCCAAAGCAGCTGACGAACTCGGACTAACAAGAGCCTCGCTTTACAGGAGGATGGAGAAGTACGGAGTGTGAGTCTCGCACTCTGAGTTCTTTTCTAGAAAACTTTTAACGCAAAGTGCGCAAAGGTTGCGCAGAGGGCGCAAAGAGAATCGAGTCTGGGTAAATCATCATTGATAAGACCCTTGGCATCCTCTGCGATTCCTTCGCGATCT
>JAEUUD010000160.1 GCA_016787625.1 Cyclobacteriaceae bacterium | reverse complement strand
CATGTTATGCACCGGAAAAATCACGCGTCCCCTGAATCGGTCGTAAACACGGCCTTCATCGTTCTTCACGACGAGCCCGGTCTTTTCAAGGAGCTCTTTATTATAGTTCTTCCGGATGGCTTCGTCCATCAGGTGTGACCAACCATCCAGCGCATAGCCTAGTTCAAATTTCTGAATGGTCCTGTCGTTGAAGCTTCGTTCATGAAAGTAACTGAGTCCAATACCCTTCCCTTCTTCGGTATTGAATAGTTTCTCCTTATAATAATCCTTGGCAAAATTCATCAGGATGTAAAGGCCTTCGCGCTCGCTTTGCTGCTCTTGCGCTTCCGCCGACATCGCATCTTCCTTGATCTCTACATTGTATTTCTTCGCCAGGAACCTGATGGCTTCGATATAGCTCATTCCCTCGTGTTCCATCACGAAAGTGATGGCGTCACCCCCCTTGCCACTGCTGAAATCCTTGAAAATGCCTTTGGCGGGGACTACGAAAAAGGATGCCGTCTTCTCGTTATTGAATGGACTCAGGGCTTTGTAGTTCTGCCCCGATCGTTTGAGCGATACAAAGTCACTGATCACATCGACGATGTCGATCCGGTTCCTAACTTCATCGATTGTTTCGCGGCTTATCAAGAGAAAAGGTAAAAATCCTGTAAACTTTCAGGGGTCAAAGATAGTTCGGTGGTTAAGCAATGTGCACGGTTGCTACCTAAAATATAACCGAAAAAAGGTCGTCGTGCCACCATTGACTTTCCTTTATCCGCTAAATTCGCCTTTTATTAACGACGCCATGACCCCGGATGATATTCTGAAAGCACTTTCTGGTGTACTCGATCCTGACCTGAAAAAAGACCTTGTCACCCTTAATATGGTACAGCATGTATCAGTAGAAGGGAATGCGATCCGTTTCTCGGTTGTCCTTACCACCCCTGCTTGTCCTCTCAAAGAAAAGATCAGGCAAGATTGTGAAGAAGCCGTTGGCCGGATTGCACCTGGCTACAAGCTCGACATCACCATGACCTCGGCCGTGACCACCATTCGCGACAATACAAATACATTACAGGGAGTCAAGAATATCATTGCTATTGCATCTGGAAAAGGCGGCGTGGGTAAATCTACGGTGACCACCAACCTCGCCGTAGCATTGGCCAGGTCAGGTGCCAGCGTAGGGTTGATTGACGCTGATATTTTCGGACCCTCCATTCCGGTCATGTTCAATTGCGAACGTGAGCAACCGGAAGTCAAGGTAGTCAACGGTAAGAATGTCATCGTTCCACTGGAGCATTACGGCGTCAAGTTGATGTCCATCGGATTTCTTGCACCACCAGACAGCGCCGTCGTATGGCGCGGGCCCATGGCCAGCTCCGCCCTGAAGCAATTTATCGGTGACACCGAATGGGGTCCTCTCGATTACCTGTTTATTGACCTCCCGCCCGGCACGAGCGACATTCACCTCACCCTCGTGCAAACTGTTCCGGTGACTGGTGTTGTTATCGTCACAACTCCTCAGAAAGTCGCTCTGGCGGATGCAACGAAAGGACTTGCGATGTTCCAGCAACCGCAGATCAACGTACCCATACTGGGAGTCGTGGAAAACATGGCCTACTTCACTCCTGCTGAATTGCCGAACAATAAGTATTACATCTTTGGACAGGATGGCGGTAAGAACCTTGCTGAAAAGTTCAAGGTTCCATTTCTGGGACAAATTCCCCTGGTTCAAAGCATTCGCGAAAGCGGCGACAGCGGGCTGCCTGCGGTCATGAAGGACGGCCCGACGTCGCAGGCATTTATCGGATTATCTGAGACCCTTGCACGGCAGATTGCCATTAGAAATGCTAACTTTGCCGGCACCAGGAAAGTTGAACTGATCTCATGACGTCCACCACGGCCATACAACGCGACGAACTTCACAAGAGAATCGAGGCATCGCTTGACGGTATCCGTCCCTACCTGGAAGCCGATGGCGGCAATGTGAGGGTCGTGGAGATATCAGGAGATCACGTTGTCAAGCTTGAGTTCATGGGCAATTGCGGAGACTGTCCAATGTCCACCATGACCTTTCGCGCCGGCGTTGAAGAAGCCATCAAGCGCTCCGTACCTGAAGTTCGGGGTGTGGAGGTGATCAACCTCACCGTGCGTTGATGTTGAGCTGAGACCACCCTCCTCCATTATATCGGTTACGCATCCGACTTTACCTGAATGTATTGTGGTTTGAAGGTTCAATGCGCGTGATCTACATGGCACTCCATAAAGAGAGGTTTTGGCTGAGTATCGGCCTAGTCATGAGCGCTTCTCTTCTCAGTATATCTCAGCCGGCCACAGCCCAGGATCGCTGTTCTACTGTACGGTACGAACAGATGCGCAAAGAACGCAGACTCCTTCGCGAAACACCTGAACAGTTTGAACAGTGGATGCAACATTCCCTTGCTCGCCGCTCGGCAAGCGGTGATGCAATCATGTCGACGATCACCATACCGGTCGTTGTTCACATCATTCATAATGGAACATCCGATCCAACCAATATCTCTAACGCACAGATCATCTCTCAGATTGATGTGCTCAATAAGGACTTTAAAAGACTCAATACAGATGCCGGAAGTACACCTCCTGAATTTACGGGGGTTGCCGGCAGCATGGACATTCAGTTTGTCCTTGCCAAACGTGATCCGGAAGGCTTGCCGACATCAGGGATTACACGCACCCACGCCACCAAACCCGAATGGCAGCTGTCAGATCAAAGTGAATTCAAAGGACTGAGTTACTGGCCAGCAGAAGATTACTTGAACATCTGGGTGATCAATTTTGCCACAAGTGATATCGGGTTTGCACAGTTTCCGGAATCAGGAACCCTGGCAGGCCTTGAAGATGCTTCTGAGGACAGGTTAACCGATGGCATCGTTGTTCACTACGAAACCTTTGGCACCATCGACGCAGGTCCGTTCGATCTGCTTGCACGCTTTAATAAAGGAAGAACAGCCACTCACGAAGTTGGACACTTCTTCGGCCTGAGGCACATCTGGGGTGATGGCTCCAGTTGCAATACTGACTACGTCTCAGATACACCACCACAATCTGGCTCTACCTCATTCTGCCCGACACATCCTTCCCTCTCTTGTGGCGGAAACAAAATGTTCATGAACTACATGGACTACACGGATGACGGTTGCATGAATATTTATACTGCAGGCCAGGTAGCCAGGATGATGGTTGTGCTTTCCGAAAGTCCAAGAAGATTAAGCCTTACCACATCGCTGGGAGCAATCGATCCGCCCGTCACAAGCAACGACCTCGGCATACGCAGGATCATTAACCCATCTGCGACAACTTGTACTTCCATCGAAGCTCCTGTGATTGAAGTGAGGAACTACGGAACCAATACCATTACATCGGGTCAGATACAGCTTTCTGTCAATGCTTCGGTTGTGGAAACGAAATCCTTCTCCATGAGTCTTGCACCCGGTCAACTGACATCGCTGTCTTTTGATCCCATACCATATAGTCCAGGGTTAAGCCAACAGGTTGGCTTTGAGATAACACAAACCAATGGAGGCACTGACGGGAATAGCCAGAACAATACAGAAACTGTGCAAGTCGTGCCGCCCTTGACAACCACATTGCCAATTAGCGAACCGTTTCCTTCTACGCCTTCAAACTGGACCATCCTCAACCCGGATGGTCATACAACCTGGAGCAATAAACTTGCGCCGGATAACAATGCGTCGAACCGTGCGATGTCAATTGAATTTTATCAGTACGACAATGAGGGAGTTGTGGACTGGATCATTACACCTGCTTTTGCTGTTGTCACTCCAGCAACGTCGCAAGTAAGGTTTGACATAGCTTACGCCCAATTCCCGGGGAGGGCGGGCGACGCACTAAGGGTTTATGCTTTGCCTGCCTGCAACAGGGATCTATCACAGGCCATTCTCCTGTATGACAAATCAGGTACGGCACTCTCAACATCTACAGCCTCCTCAAGTCCTTTCACTCCTGCCGGTGCTGCTCAGTGGAGAAAATCAGAAGTTCTCTCTTTGAGTGGGCTCACGGGAGTCACAAACTGGCAGCTCGCATTTGTTGGCAAGAACGGGTACGGGAACAATCTGTATCTCGACAACGTCGTCATCACAGAAGACGAAGTCACAGACATCGCCCTTACGGGAATTGCCAGCCCCGGTATCGTGCACTGCAATGCTAACCCTAAAGTGAAGTTCTTCGCCAGCAATTTCGGAACATCGCCGGTTAATCAGTTCACCATGAGCTACACACTCAATGGCGGCGGGGTTCAAACACAAACATTCCTGAATACCAATATCGATGTAGGCCAACAAAAGGAATTTGAATTGAATGCTGTCTCCCTGAATGATGGTGAAAACCAGATCACGCTGACGATCAGCAATCCCAACGGCCTGCCCGACATCTCTTCCAACAACGATCTGTCCCTGACCTCTGTACTCGATAAGTCCTACGACAAAGCACCGTTGCGTATGACTTTTGACAATCCACTGGAGGTTCCATGGATCGTAGCCAGTCAGGAAGGTGCCCAGGACTGGGAACCGGTCATGACCACCAAAGAACAGTCAATTACCTATCGTGGCTTTACCAACACACAGCTTGGCGATGAGTCATGGCTTGTAAGTCCAGCCCTTGACTTTTCAGCCGGGCTCTACAGCATGTTCTTCGACATCAGTTACGCGGAGAACACTCCCGCCGATGATCGACTTCGCATTCTCGCATCGACAGATTGTGGCGCAACGTATAGCGAAGTGATTCTCGACAGGCTGGCCAGTTCATTTACCTCTGAAGAGAATACAACCGGATGGGTGCCCGGCAGCGATGGGGACTGGAGAAGGGAGTACGTCAGCATTGCCTCTTTGGCCGGTCTCAAGCAGGTACGCATTGCGTATGTTGTTCAAAATGACAACGGTAATAACCTCTACATCGACAACATTGAGTTTTTTGCGGGAGACGACACCCATCCTCCGACGACGACTGCTCCCTATCAACTTTATTATTCCAGCCAGACCATCGATTCTAGTGTAGCCCTCACTTTCAACCTAAAAGAAAAGCAGGATGTTCAACTTCAGATCTTCTCCATGCAGGGAAACATTGTTGCTGACATGATCTTGCCTGAAACTCTCAACCAGACATACTATTATGACCTGAGCACCCAAGCATCAGGGCTCTACTTGTTCCGTCTGCTCATCGACAATCAACCCTCTGTGACGAAAGTTTTCATCGGTCATTGAAGGGAATTTCTATCTTTGGAAGATTTATCAACGATGGGAAAAATCAGTGTAGCAATACTATTTGGCGGACGTTCTGTTGAACATGGAGTCTCAGTCAATTCAGCCCGCAACATCGCACAATACATAGACAGGAAGAAGTTCAACATTGTACCCATCGGCATCACGCAACAAGGTGTTTGGTACCTCACCAAAGAGGTAAACAAGGACATTCAGAAAGGCAAACCACTCAAAGTCAGTCTCGACCCTTCAAGGCCTCATCTCCTGGTTGGAACAAAGAAACTGAAGTTTGATATTGCCTTTCCTGTACTGCACGGAACCGACGGTGAGGACGGCAGTATTCAGGGCCTGCTGAAAAGTCTATCCATCCCCATTGTTGGAACCAGTGTATTGGGTTCGGCGCTAGCGATGAACAAAATCGTGGCAAAGAAACTCCTTCAACAGGCTGGCATTCCGGTGACTGCTTTTACTACCTCTCTTGGGTCTGACAAAACTCAGCCGGTTTATGAAGACCTGGTCAAACAACTGGGGC
>JAEUUD010000015.1 GCA_016787625.1 Cyclobacteriaceae bacterium | reverse complement strand
TAGGATATTGGATATTCTTGGCACCGAGAAGCCCGAGATTATGCTCTGCTATTCGTGAAAGCGATTCGTCGGGTTCTACATAGATGACTTTTTTGCACACCTGACTCATGTAAAAAGTGTCGACACCGAAACCACCGGTAAGGTCAGCAACGCGAGCGGCCACCATCATCTTCTGTTTGTATCTGGCCGTTGTTTCTGACGAAGCCTGCTCCAGATTGATCATCGGAGGATAAATAATGCCGGACTGATTATACCATGTTGGCAGCTTTTGTCTGGCTTTTTTGCGTGCTGCGATTTGTTGCGCAACAACTGCACTTGGGATGCCGAGAATGAGTTGATGTTTAAGAACAAGTTTTCCAACATCCTCGTGCTCATGAGTCCTGATATACTCCTGAACGTCCGGGTTGCACAATGCTTGTATCAGTGCTTCGGTCACTTGTTTTAGTTCCAAATCCCAAATGTAGTTTGGTGTAGGCAAATTCTTGTGCGATCTTCGCCGCCCGCATTGCCATGAGAAAGCCGATTTTCGTCATATTCATTACCATTTTCATCGACATGCTGGGGTTTGGGATCATTATCCCGATCCTGCCAATCTTCTCGAAGGAGCTTGGTGCAGAAAATTACCAGGTAGGCCTCATTGCGATGAGTTTCCCTGTGATGAATTTTCTGTTCGCTCCATTTTGGGGATCATTGAGCGACCGTTATGGAAGACGGCCCATCATTTTGTGGAGCGTTTTTATCACAACACTGGCTTATCTCCTTTTCTCACAGTCGATCAACCTCTGGATCCTCTTGCTATCCCGCATCCTGTCTGGTATTGGATCAGCAAATCTTTCTGTTGCCCAGGCCTACGTGTCTGATGTTTCTCGTCCGGAGGAACGAGCTAAATCAATGGGCATCATCGGCGCTGCGTTTGGCCTTGGCTTCATCATCGGACCTACGGTGGGAGGCTACCTTAAGAGCCTCTCAACAGTTGGACACGTCGAGTGGGTTGGGTATGGTGCAGCCATGTTCTGCATCTTGAATCTTGTGCTGGCATACTTCTTCCTTCCGGAATCTTTAAAGGAAAGGAAGCCAGAGACCACCTTTAACTTTAAAGTTATTTCAGGAATTTCCGCTGAGCTTCGCAAGCCGGTCATCCGGGAATTGCTGCTCATCAATTTTATTTTCATCACCGGATTTATGATTATGCAGATTGCGGTTACACTTTTTTGGCGTGAATTCATCGGACTCACAGAAATCCAAATGGGCTACATGTTTGCATTCATTGGTGTGACCACGGTCATCGTTCAAGGTGGACTGGTAGGCAAACTGGTCCGGCGTTATGGCGAACATCGATTGGTTCTTGCGGGGGTTTACCTGTGCATCGTCGCGTTTGCCATGATTCCCTGGGTAACCCGAAATACATTCATCCCACTTGAGTTGATTGCATTCGCTTTGCTGGCGCTGGCCAACGGCTGCATCACACCCTCCATTACTTCGCTACTCAGTAAATCCGCAAATCCCAGTGATGTTGGGCAAGTACTTGGAGTAAACCAATCATTTGGCTCGCTGGCGCGGGCAGCCGGAATGGCAATGGGTGGGGCCATTTATGGTTTTGAATTTCACCTTCCATTCATGACTGCCGCGACCATCATGATCATTTGCATTTGGCTTTCGCGGACCGTCAGCCATGCAAAACCTGTTGTGCTATCGAATAAAGAATGATAGCGCGCCTGTCGCCATCAGAATGATGCCGGTGATGATTCCTGCGTTGTGTTCGATGGAATGCCAATTGAGCCGAAGCAAGCCCCTGTATGTCATCCGGACCCACACAACCATGCCGGTGACAGTGACCACAGTATATAAAAGAGCGAGCAACAGGACAACAAGTAGCCCGTGCGAACCGGCAACCAGAAAGTAAGCCTCGATTTCAAAACACGGAGAGAGGAACATGGCGGCAGCCAGGGAGATCACAACGCGGCTATGGCTTACCCTCTCCGGATGGCCGTGCAAGTGAAAATGATGATGACGACTGTGCTGATAGATATAGAACAGACCCAGTGCGATCAAAAGTCCGGGGGCAATGAATGCTGTGAACTCTTCGATGCGGTCTGCCAGCGACGAACCAACAAAGGCAAGGACAAGGCCGATGAAGACGGTGCTGGTAGCGTGTGCCATGCCGGCGATGATCGTTATACGTGTTGTCTGATGTATGCTCCAACCCTCCTTTTTGCCAATGGCCAGAATGGGTAGCCAATGATTAGGAATGATGGCGTGCAAAAGACTCAGTACCAGACTGCCGGTGATAAGAGAAATCATAGCGCAAAGTTACTGAAGGCTACTCTTCTTCCTCTTTGTTCTTCATTCTTGCCAGAACCTTATATGCATTGCGGATCACAACGGGTGTTTCTTTTGCGTTAAATCCTTCCGGTGTTTTCACTTCTACGTATCCGTTCTCCCGAATACCGGTTGTGATTTCCATCAGGGCGTAGGTTCCATCCGACACCTGAAGAACAATAATCTCCTTGCCCTCAAAACTAATGACAGCTTCTTCGGGCAATGACGGGAGCAACGTTGTACCGGTTTCGATAAGCGCCCTGAGATACATGCCAGGAATCAATTCCCGATCTTCCTTGTCAAGGTGACCGTGGATGCGCACGGTCCGGTCAGCATTTATTTCACGTCCAATGAGATAAACCCTGGCGGTTCTTTCCTCTGTTTCGTGAGCAAGCGTGAACCTGATTTTTTGACCAACCTTGATTCGTGGAATATCCCGCTCAAAACAGATGAGTTCTGCATGCAGGTGCTCGGTATCAACAATTTTAAACATCACCTCAGTCGGACTGACAAAAGCACCGACAGAACTGAACACTTCGGTCACATAGCCCGACATGGGTGCACGCAAATCAATTGTAGCCCGAATTGATTCAGGCTGAAGTTTGTTTACATCAATATTCAGCATGCCAAGTTTTGCAGCAAGGCCACTATTTCGGGCCTTCATACTGGTCAAGTCGGCAAGGGATTTTTGAAGTGTTTTTTGCGCGTTTACATTTTCCTGAGCAAGATGTTTTTGCCGTTCGTACTCTGCTGAGAGAAATTCAACCTGGCTTTTTGTATCGAGGTAATCTTGTTGAATGTCAACATACTCGGGATTCTCAACCACGGCAATGAGCTGCCCTTTGGTGACACGCATACCCTGCAACAGCGTTGTCGACCTGAGAAATCCACCAAGCGGAGCCGTGATGTTTTGCATGTTCTGTGGAGGAACATCGAGCACACCAGACACAGGGATGGTACCACTTAACGGACGGTCCGCTATTAAAGCGAGTTCAATACCAGCCGTGTTAAACTGTTCCTTTGAAAGGGTGACGGTGTCTCCTTCGGCAACTGTTGTTGATTCAACTTGATCATTTTCCTTTGTCGAGCACGCAGCCAGAACCAGACTAAGTGCATATGTGAATGTTGTTAACTTGTTCATAGGATTCAGTTTTTGGAATACTTGCCCGAGAGATATTCAAGCTCAATCACATCATGGTTGTATTGAAGTACGGTTTGGAGGTATCCATCTTCGATAGCAAGCGATTGTTGAAGATTGAGTCTGTACTCGGCCTGACTGATGTCGCCGGCCTTGTAGGCGAGCAGGGATTGTTTGAGGATGAGCCTTGCATTGGGTAACGCTGACTTCATGTAGTAGTCAAGGCTGTTTTGGTGCTTGGTAAATTGCTGTATTGCCCGATGCCATTCGCCACGCAGCTGCTTTTCGAAGTAAGTAAAATTGTAACGTTCAGACTCCGCACGTAATGCCGAAGCTTTTACTCTTGCTTTGGTTGGAACAAACCAGATAGGAATGGCAACACCGACCATCAAACCGCTGAAACGGTCGTTGGAAGAAAAGTACCGGTCTGTTCCATCGAGTTGTTGCTGAAATCCAATTAAAGTCTGATTGAAGTAGCCTACTGTCAAGTCTGGCAAAGCCTTATTGCTTTCAACGCGCTTCTCCTGCAGAGCAACGTCATGCAGAGAGCGGTGATAACTTAGCTGAGGATTGGTGTTGACCTGACTTGAATCGGACATCATCGGTGCGGATAGTGGCTGGTACGAAACTTCAACAACAGACACGGCAGTCTCCGCATTCAGCAATATTTGAAGCTGTGTGCCAAAGGTTTTGCTGTCCGCTTCATTTTGATGGAGCAGGTTTTGTACTTCGTTGTATCGTGTCTCCGCTGATGTTTTCTGCAGCAATGTTCCTTCTCCGGTTGTCAACTGCAATGAACTGATTCTGACCAAGTCTGAGAAGATGCTATCCTGGCGCTGGAGCAGGCGACGAACAGCCATCAGGTACTGAAGATGGTGATACACTTGCTTGACCTGATAGACGAGTTCATTTTCTGATGCGGCACGACGGTACTCACTGTTGAGTATCCTGAGCTTACCCAATTTTGCCTGGCTTGTGAACACTGTTGGAAAAGGAATGCTCTGCGTTATCGTCACGTTGTTGTCTTTGTTGAGGCTGTTGTACTGGCCGTACATAAGCATGGCCTGTGTTTTAGGCACCTCTGTAGCTACTTTTTTATATTGCTTTTGTACGTCAACGTCGAGTGCAACAGAACGTAGCCCTGCATTTCCTTTGATGGCGGCATCGATCGCTTCATCGAGTGTGAAGGTTCGGCCTTGGGCGAATGTTCCCAGAGGTTGAGCAGTTGACCAAAGCAAAATCATGCACTTGACGATCGTTGAAAAGCTGATGGTATTCAGTTTCATACTATTTCTTTTTTTGTGGAGACACTTGTTCGACGAGATAATAGAGACAAGGGAGAACAATCAGCGTTAGCAGGGTCGCAGTAATCAGACCACCGATCACGACAGTTGCGAGAGGACGCTGAACCTCCGCGCCTTCACCCTGCGACAACGCCATAGGAAGAAATCCAAGGGAAGCGACGGAAGCGGTGATGAGGACGGGCCGCAGCCGTGTTGCCGTACCCTTCAAGAGGAGCGACATCATGTCGGTCTCACCCTGCTCTTTGAGGTGATTGAATTCAGCGATAAGCACAATCCCGTTAAGCACAGCCACGCCAAACAACGCAATGAACCCCACACCTGCCGAAACACTGAAAGGCATTTGACGAATCCATAGTGCGATAACTCCACCAATGGCAGAAAGTGGTATGGCAGTGTAAATCACCAGGCTCAGCCTCAGAGAGTGGAAGGTGAAATAAAGCATGGTGAGGATAAGCAAGAGCGCTGCCGGTACGGCAACCAACAATCTTGATCTTGCCTCCTCCAGATTCTTGAATGCTCCTCCATAAGTAGCGAAGTAACCCGGCTGAAATTTTACATCACGTTCAATCCTTACCTTGAGTTCCTCAACGGTGCTTTGGATGTCTCGACCCCTCACATTAAAGCCGATAACAATTCTGCGCTTTGCTCCATCACGTTGTATTTGATTAGGGCCAACCTGCAGACTGATGTCGGCCAACTGGTTCAGCGGAACCTGATTTCCCGTAGGCGTTGTTACGAAAAGTCTTCTCAGGTCATCAATATCAAGCCTGGCCCCCTTCTCCAGCCTGACGACAAGATCAAAGCGCCGCTCGTTTTCAAAGACCAAACCTGCGCGCTGACCCGCAAAGGCCATGTTAATTGCCTCATTGACGGTTTGAACGTCCAGCCCAAACGGAGCGAGCTGATCACGTCTTATCTGAACCAAAATCTGTGGCAGGCCATTAACATTTTCAACATACAGATCTTTAGCCCCCCCGACGGTGGTTACGATCTTGCCAATTCTTGCTGCGTATTGTGTCAACTGATCCAGGTTCTCGCCATACACCTTGATCACAATGTCCTGACGGGCGCCGGTCATCAGTTCATTGAATCTCATCTGGATTGGCTGTTGGAATCCGAACGTTACACCAGCAAGAACATCAAGCTCCTCACCCATTTTCTCGGCGAGCTCATCGCGCGATTCGGCTTTCTTCCATTCACTTTTGTCTTTTAGTACGATAATGAGATCAGACGCCTCCAGTGGCATCGGATCAATGGGTATTTCGGAAGAACCAATTTTTCCAATGACTTCTTTTACCTCATCAGGAAACTGATGTAGAAGAATTTCGGCCGCCCTGGTCGCTGTTTCCACGGACTCTGACAAGCTGCTGCCGGTGAGTATTCTTGTCTCGACAGCAAAATCCCCTTCATCCAGGGTGGGGATGAACTCCGCTCCAAGTGTCATAAATAGGAACAGACTTCCCAGGAAGAGACTTGTCGCCAGGCCGATTACCATCACCCTGTTGTTCAATGCAAAGCGTAAGACAGGATCGTATAACTTTTGAACAAACTTGATCAACCTGTCTGAAACAGAAAGTTCACGCTGGATGTGCTTCCCGAGAAAGGCAGCACTCATCATCGGAACATAAGTCAGTGAGAGAATAAAAGCGCCGGTGATAGCAAATACCACCGTCTGAGCCATCGGTCGGAACATTTTCCCCTCAATGCCAACGAGTGCAAGGATGGGTAAGTAAACAATGAGAATGATGATCTCACCGAAGGCGGCACTTTTCATAATCCTCACAGAGGACTGCGACACCTCCTGGTCCATGTCTGCCTGAGACAACACTGAGCCCATTCGACGTAGCCCAAGGTGATGCATGGTGGCTTCGACAATGATGACAGCTCCGTCGACGATAAGACCAAAATCGATGGCCCCGAGACTCATCAGGTTTCCCGAAACACCGAAGACATTCATGAGGCCAACGGCAAACAGCATGGCCAACGGAATAACGGATGATACAATTAATCCTGCCCGAAGATTGCCGAGCAGAAGTACGAGGACGAAAATGACAATGAGTGCCCCTTCAGCCAGGTTGGTTGTCACCGTTGTGATTGCCTTGTTGACAAGCTTGGTTCGATCGAGAAATGGATCAATCGTTACTCCTTCGGGAAGGTTCTTCTTGATTTGTTCAATGCGCTCCTTTACATTTTTTATTACCTCCGAAGAATTTGCTCCTTTGAGCATCATCACCACGGCTCCCGTTACCTCACCTTCACCGTTTCGGGTCATGGCACCATACCGTATTGCATGTCCAAATTGAACAGTTGCCACGTCCTTGAGTAGTATCGGTATCCCCGATCCCGTGTTCTTGACAACAATTTCCCTCAGGTCGTTGATGTCGGATACGAGACCTTCTGAACGAATGAAGTAAGCGTTGGGCTTTCTGTCGATGTATGCTCCTCCTGTGTTCTGATTGTTGCGTTCCAGGGAACTGAAAACATCGCTCACACTTAGGTTGAGACTTCTGAGCTTATCGGTATTGATTGCAATTTCATATTGCTTCAACAGTCCACCATAACTGCTCACGTCTGCCACACCTGGAGTTCCGAGCAATTGCCGTCTGACGATCCAGTCCTGTATGGTTCGCAATTCCATGGCATCATACTTTTCTTTGTATCCAGGCAAGGCATGGACGACATACTGATAGATTTCACCCAACCCGGTTGTGATGGGCGCCAGTTTTGGTGACCCTATCCCGGGAGGAATCTGATCCTGTATTTCCGACAAGCGTTCGCTGACTTGTTGACGAGCCCAGTACACATCGATATCGTCTTTGAATACGACCGTCACCACCGAAAGTCCGAAACGTGAAAAGGAACGGACTTCATCGATACCCGGAATGGTGGCAATATTCTGCTCAACCGGAAATGTGACAAAGCGCTCAATATCGAGGGCTGATTGCGACGGAGCGACAGTGATAATCTGTACCTGGTTATTGGTGATGTCAGGCACCGCATCAATGGGAAGATTTCTGAGTGAATAGGTTCCCCAGATCACCAACCCAATGGTGAATATTCCAATGACAGGTTTATTGCGAATAGAAAAGAGTATGATCTTCTCCAGCATAAGATTTCTTATTAGTAATGAATGAATCGATCGTTCATGCGGAGGGAACTCCTGCATGAAGAAAAAAGTAAAAGCGCCTGGTTCAGGCTCGGGGTGGCTGGAAGATTTCGTCCAATCCAGATGAAGGGACGAAAGAAATGTAGGTTAAAAAGAAAACAGGAACGGTCTGCTGATAAGCTGTAAAAACGAAGTCCTTTTGTTCAAGCAATGCAAAATTTGAAGTCACCGAATTGTCACAATCCTTAAATGGCAATTCCATATCGGTAGCGTCATGGGCCACATCAGTCTTGTAGTGCATCGCCATAAACTGGTAGAAGGACATGGACGGCACTTGTTCACGGTGTTCTATAAAGTGAGCGACAAGAATGGGCAATCGTATCACTTCATGCAACTCTGTGAAGAGTCCAAGCTGTAGAATAAGCAGCCCTATGGCAATACCTCGTCTCACGACGTCAAAGTTATCTTAAAATGCTAGAATAAACTAAGGTTGCCACCGCGCCTGAACTTGGTTAGATCCATAGGCGGCATAGAACGGCCATGGAGGTACTTTCTTTTTGAATGACGGTAGATCTGATGGATAATGTCCGAGATATTTCCCTCGCCGGCCATCCTTCTTCCAAATTGCGAATCGTTCACACTGCCACCATGAAGAGAACAGATCTGATTCCACACCTTGGGGAAGCGATCTGGAAAATTCTTCTTCAACCAGTCCTCAAAGATTTTGGAAACAGCTCCGTTCAGTCTGACGACGGTCATTCCTGCAGTTAGCGCCCCATGGTCTGCTGCTGCCTTAATCAAATTTGGAATTTCATGATGATTCAAACCGGGAATGATCGGTGCAGTCATAACACCGACAGGAATACCATTGGATGACAGGGCCTCAACGGTTGCAAGTCTTTTTTGAGAGCTGGCCGTTCTGGGCTCCATCACCCGCCGCAAATTTTCATCAAGAGATGTAATTGAAATCATTACAGACACGAGCTTTTCTGCGGCAAGCTCTTTCAACAAATCAATATCTCTGCAAATCAGGCTATTCTTAGTGATGATGCCTACGGGATGGCGATACTTCAACAACACGGCAATCATCTTTCTGGTAAGGGCGAGTTTTCGCTCCAGGGGCTGATAGCAATCGGTGTTGCCAGAAAGCATAATGGGAGAGACCGTCCACGAAGGCTCCATAAGCTGCTTCTCAAGTATGACTGGGGCATTGACTTTAGCGATGATCTTGCTTTCGAAATCAAGACCAGCACTGAAGCCATAATACTCGTGTGTGTTTCGGGCATAGCAGTAGATGCATCCATGTTCGCAGCCCTGATATGGATTCATGGAGTAGGCCATTCCCAAATCAGGACTGTCAACCTTGTTGATAATTTTTTTAGGATGTTCGTGGAAAATCTGCGTGTGCGGATTGGTAACAAAATCTTCGTCTATGCCCTCCAGGTGTTCCGTCACAAAAGATTCCTTGAGAAACCTGTTGGCAGGTTTGAATTGTGCTCCCCGCCCCTTCAGGTATGATGGATCATCCATAAAGCAATATACTAAATATATTAGTAATAGCTAAGCATTATGATATGATTTCCTACTCAGAAACCCCAATACAGGAACTTTACTCAAGTGAAATCTCGGAGGCTGGCGTGCGCGTTCTTATCAAAAGAGAGGACCTCAATCATCCGGAAGTTTCAGGTAATAAGTGGTGGAAACTGAAATACAATCTTGAACTCGCCATCAAACAGAAGCACGGTGTCTTGCTCACATTTGGCGGCAGCTATTCAAATCACTTGTATGCGACGGCAGCAGCGGCTTCTTCACTTGGCTTGAAAAGTATTGGTGTCGTTCGCGGAGAGGAGACATTGCCACTGAATCCAACACTGACATTTGCGCAATCAAAAGGCATGCGACTGCACTATGTTTCACGAGAGCAGTATCAACGAAAGAATGATCCCGCTTTTTTGGATGAACTAAGACAGGCTTATGGTGATTTTTATTTTCTGCCAGAAGGTGGTACCAACGAGATGGCTGTCAAAGGATGCATGGAGCTTGGAAGGAAACTGGTGCATGAAATTGATTTTGACACCCTATGCATTCCTGTCGGCACCGGAGGAACCCTTTCCGGTCTTGTTGGCGCATTACACAATAATCAGCGTGTCATCGGTTTCTCTGTTTTTAAGGATGGATCATTTCTTGAAAGTGAAGTGGGGCGATGGATTGATCCTGGTGCGGTAGCATCATGGCGTGTAGAGACCAGATATGGTTTTGGAGGATATGCAAAAACTTCACCTGCCCTGTTGGAATTTATTGATCGGATGCAAAAGCATCACGGCCTGCCCCTGGATCATGTGTACACCGCCAAGATGCTCTTTGGAATCATGGACATGATCGGCAAGGGTGAAATACACCGATCACAGAAGGTGCTTGTACTACACTCGGGGGGCTTGCAGGGTGTCAGCCGAACAAATCCTGCAGAACCTCGGTGAGTTTGCTGAACGATTTGATGGCGATCTTTTGCTTCGGATTCGCTGTCGGCTTGTTGAATTTTGAAATGTAGATTTCTTTGAAGCCTAATTTTTCTGCTTCTGAAATCCGCTGCTCTATTCGATTGACGGCGCGCAATTCACCACCAAGTCCGATTTCGGCCGCAAAGCAACACTTATCAGAAACAGCAATCTCTTCCATCGATGAGATGATTGAAATGCAGATGGCCAGATCAATGGCTGGATCTTCCACACGGATGCCACCAGCCATGTTGAGGAAAACATCCTGCGTTCCCATCCGAAACCCGCAGCGTTTTTCAAGGACAGCAAGAAGCATGTTGAGCCTTTTCTGATCAAAGCCGGTTGGTGTTCGTTGAGGCGTGCCGTATGAGGCAGGACTGACCAGCGATTGTACTTCAATGAGAAGTGGACGATTGCCTTCGAGTGTGGCGCCAATCGTAGCGCCGGTGCCCGCATCATCCTTTTGGGATATGAGAATCTCGGAAGGGTTGTTCACTTGTCGAAGGCCAGTGCCCAGCATTTCGTAGATGCCAATTTCAGCCGTTGATCCAAACCGGTTCTTTGTTGTGCGGAGGATGCGGTAGGCAAGATGCTGATCGCCTTCAAACTGCAACACGGTATCCACCATATGCTCAAGAACCTTGGGCCCAGCCAATGTGCCATCCTTGGTAATATGTCCTACAAGAAAAACGGGCGTGTGCGTTTCTTTGGCAAATTTCATGAGCTCACCGGCACACTGCCGCACCTGGCCGACACTACCAGGGGTGCTGTCGATCAGTGGTGAGTACAACGTTTGAATGGAATCGATAATCACCAGTTGAGGCGCCAGTGTTTCGAGGGTGAGAAAGATGTTGCGGGTGTTGGTTTCAGTCAGGGTAAAAAAGGTCTTCGAATCAACATTGGCACCAAGCCTTTGGGCTCGCATCTTGAGTTGATGATCACTCTCTTCTCCGGAGACGTAAAGGGTCTTGATGTTCTTAAGTGCGAGTCCCACCTGAAGCATGAGTGTAGACTTCCCAATGCCGGGCTCGCCACCAATCAATACAAGTGAGCCGGGAACAATACCACCCCCCAGTACACGATCGAGTTCCAAATCGCCTGTCGGAATTCTGACTTCGCGGCCAGCTTCTATTTCAGAAAGTATTTTAGGCTGAATGACCTTGCTTCTTGCGCTTTCCTGACGCCACTCATTCTTGTCCTCTGCCTTAGAGACGACCTCCTCGACAAAAGAATTCCAGGTACCGCAGGATGGACACTTTCCAAGCCATTTGGATGCTTCATATCCACAGCTTTGGCAAAAAAAGCGCGTCTTTGCTTTGGACATTACTTTAATGGACTGTTTGCTTCTTTGGCCATGACGTTATAGACCAACTTGTCCGCAAGGCCCGGTAACCATTTGTTTAAGAAAACTGCGAACTTTCCCTGCAGGGTCAGGATAAGAATTTTCTTTCGGTTGACAACGCCATTGTAGATGTGTAGCGCACACTCCTCGGCAGACATCATCTTGTCTTCGTTGCGTGGGGAATCGCCCTGAACCGTTCCATCCTTGGTCAATGATCTTTTACGGATGTTGGAGGTTGTAAAGCCCGGACAAGCAGTCATCACGTGGACGTCTCGTTTGAGCATCTCTGTTCGCAGCACCTCCAGAAAGCCATTCAGCGCAAATTTGGAAGAAGAATATCCAGCTCTCGCGGGCAGCCCACGGAAACCGGCCACAGAAGAGATACCAACAACGGAACCCTTGTTCTTCAAAATTTCAGGAAGGCAGTACTTTGTAGCATAGAGCACACCGAAAAAATTGATGTCCATCACTTTCTTGATAACATCAAGGTCAACTTCATCAAACAAGGCACGCATGGTAATTCCTGCGTTGTTGATGAGGATGTCGATTCGCCCAAATCGTTTGATAGCTTCTTCGGCCATTCTCTTGTTGTCTTCTTCACGGCTCACATCAGCGACAAAACCGGACGCATCGATACCCTGTTTCTTGAGTTCATTCACAGCCACATCAAGATCGGAAGCGTTTCGTCCGGTGATGAGGATTCTTGAACCATGTTTACCGAACTTTTCGGCGAGGGCTTTTCCTATGCCGGAAGAACCGCCGGTGATGATGACAACTTTGTCTTTCATGACTACAGGATAGGTTGGTAAAAGTAGCTAAAACAATGCCTTTGAGATGGTCTCCTTATCGGGGTGATTTTTAGCGAATCAAGCCTAATTCAGCATCATTTCGATGTCTTGTCGGGTGAGCATCTTGACAATGCTCTCTTCTGTAGTGATCAGGTTTTCCGACAATTTCAGCTTGTGTTTCTGAAGGTGGAGAATTTTCTCTTCGACGGTATTTCGGGTGATGAACTTGTAGGTGAACACTTTCTTCTTTTGTCCAATCCGGTGTGCCCGGTCAATGGCTTGTTGTTCCACGGCGGGGTTCCACCAGGGATCAAGAATAAAGACATAGTCGGCCTGAGTCAGGTTGAGGCCAAGACCACCCGCCTTGATAGAAATGAGAAAGATCTTCAGGTTAGGGTCCTTATTGAACTTCTCCACCTGGTCTTTTCGATCCATGCTGGATCCGTCGAGGTAAGCGAAATCAATTTTTTTGGAATTCAGAAGTTCCTTGACGATGTCGAGGTGTTTTACAAATTGACTAAAAATCAAAAGTTTATGTCCTTCAAGAAGGGCATTTTCAATCATGTGGGAGAGGTCTTCCAGTTTTCCTGAGTCACCTTTATAATGGCTGTCGACCATTCTGGGATGGTTGGAGAGCTGCCTCAATTTGGTCAGACCTTCGAGAATCGTCATCCTCGAATTGTTGATACCCTCCTTTTCGATGTGGTCCAGAATTTTCCCACGATAGTATGACTTTGCTTCTTCATACTTCTCTTCCTGTGCCGGAGAGAGATTCGTGTAGTAGACATTTTCAACTTTTTCGGGCAGGTCGGTGGCCACCTGAGACTTCAGCCTTCGAAGGATGAAAGGTTTGATGATCGCATTGAGCTTCTTTGTTTTCACATCGTCTTTTTGTTTTTCGATGGGAATCTGAAACTCATTTTTGAAGTACGTCTGTCCTCCGAGCAACCCGGGATTGATAAAGGTCATTTGTGACCATAGGTCCATCGTCGTGTTTTCGAGCGGCGTTCCTGTCAAGGTCAGCTTGTGTTTTGATTTGAGCTGCAATACAGCCTTTGCAATGTTTGACGTTGGATTTTTGATTACCTGTGATTCGTCCAGGATAACGTAGTTGAAAGTGAACTGCTGGAGCAACTCAATGTCGAGTCGTGTTATACCATAAGAAGTGAGAATGACGTCGTATTGATCAAAGCTCTGAATGTTCTTGTTCCTGTTTGTTCCTGTGTACGTGTGAATTTTGAGGTCAGATGTAAATTTAGCAGCCTCCATCTCCCAGTTGTAAATGAGTGATGTGGGCATAATCAGCAGGGAGGTACCACCATTTCCCTTTTCCTTTTCTGACTCAAGAAGCGCCAGGGTTTGCACGGTCTTTCCAAGACCCATATCATCCGCCAGACATCCTCCAAGACTGAACTCATTGAGGAATCGCAGCCAGTTATAACCCGCCTTCTGATAAGGTCGAAGTTGTCCATTGAAGCCCTGCGGCAGGGGATAGTCCCTGATCCCCGTAAAGTTCTCCAGATTTCTAAGTCGGTCACTGATATGCACCTTGGCGAGGTTTCCATCCTGAAGATCCTTCACAAGGTTTACATGGTACTTGTGGAGAATGGGTTTTTCATTTTTGCCGTGGGTTTCGCTCATGGCAAAAAGATCGCCGTACTTCACCAGCCATGCATCAGGAATGATGGCGATTTCCCCATTAGGAAGTTTAAACTCCACCTTTTTCTTCAAAATCAGTTTGCGGAGCTCCTTGAAGGAAATTTCATATTCACCAAAACGAATTCGGGCATGAATATCAAACCAATCGATACCCTCTTTGACCTCAAGCTCCATCACCGCTTTTCCAACAAAGTATTTCTTGTCCCTGTTGTCAGGCTGGCTCACTTCAAATCCAAAGTTGAGCAGGTTAACCCGATTCTCATTGATCCACGAGAAGGCATGGGCTTTCTCCACCGCTGTCCTGAAATTTCCTCCGAGTGGTAGTCCTAATTTTATCAGGGTGTTGGCATACTTTTTTTCAGATTCAGTAATACGTTTGATCCGGTGAAAAACATATTCATCGTCTTTTTTCTCCATGCTTACGCTCACCTGCTCAGAGTCGCCACCACGGAACCGGTGCTTGCCGTACTTGAACGACAGGTCGAATACAATTTTTCCTGCCTCATCGTTGGCATTGGCCTCACCGGAAGCGGCTTCAAAAAGTGAGGGAACCTCTTTACTGTTTGTGGCAGGGAGTTCAGAAATTGTCAGCAGTGGGTGTGGCTCGTAGCTGTTTTTGATAATCTGAAAACCCTGCACGTCGATGTCTTCAAAGGAGGCAATGAGCGTATTGACAAAATTCTTGTAGTAATTTTCTTCCAGGGACTTTGGTATGACAATATTGGGTTTGGTCAGAAACGGCTGCAGTTTTTTTCCATCGACGAACTTGTCGAAGCCATATAGTTTTCCATTAACCACCATCCACGCAGGAAGTTTACAGACCATGTATGCACTGGTTGCAGGAAGCTCAAGAGGCTTGTCGTCATGGGTGATCACAGGATGGTAGGTGGTGTTTTCTGCTGTTCTCCGAAAATAGAACCGTATGCTGGCTCGCTGGTCCATCACCTCGAGCTTTCTCCAGGTGGGTTCCCCATCGTTACCCATTTCAAACAGCCGTTTGCCCTTAAGTTTTTCCAGAACAGCGGCACGCCGTTTTTCCATATAGGTCTCGATCTGTTCCTGGAGTAGCCGCTCTTCACCCTTTTCTTTTTTAAAGACACGGATGAAAAATTCGTCCGGCTTCATGATCTTCTTTGAAAAGTGACGAAGAACGGCATCCTGATTCATACTATCCATCAACTCGATGAGTTCGTAGTCACGGTCATCGAGTCCTTTGGCAAATTCACGAGCGTTTTTAGAAGAGATGTTCTGGTGTTGGTATGTCAGTTTGCCCTTATCATCGAGTCGAACAATGAAGGCTTCAAAAATATATCCCAGGTACTCGTGCTGGTACAGCGAGTAAATAAGTTGAAACGGCTGGTTTGCCGGAACCTTCATATTTCAGGCTTATTTTGACTTTTCTTGGCTTCGCCATTTGCTGAAAGAAGCACCAGAACCAGTATGGGCGCTATTTCGCAATAAGCGGAAAGGCAAAATAGGCAATCGGAGCTTAAGATTTTTGCCTTTTTTGGCCCAAATCTTACTTTTTAGAGGTGTTCTATTGAGTAGGATCTTGCTGCAAGGACAGCCGGCCTGAACGAAACAAGGAAGGAAATTCCGATGATGACCAGTCCGGTGAGGACAAAATCGAGGGGTCGCATTTGAACCGGATAATTGGACACAACCGCGTTGGCCATACCCATACCAACCAGGCCCACCGTGTCTTGAAGGAAACAGAGTAGCCCTCCGATCAAGAGCCCGACTCCTGCGCCAAGAAAGGAAATGATCGCTCCTTCAGCCAAAAAAATATTTCTGATGATGGAAGCAGGAGCGCCTATGGATGCAAGCACGCTGATATCTTTTTTCTTGTCGATGGTCAACATCATCAATGAAAAGAAGATGTTGATGGAGGCGACCAGGAGCAAAAGCGAGAGAGAAAGAAAAGTAAAAAGCTTCTCAATCTTGAGCAGCCGGTAAAGATCTTTGTGCTGTTCTTCATTGGTAAGCACAGTAAACCGGGCACCTAGTTTTTCAGTCAGCGCTTTTTGAACATCAAGCGTAGCGCCCTTCGTTAAAACCTCGATAGAGGTTCGCTTGTTTCCGAACTCAAAGAGATCCCGGGCAAAAGACAGAGGAACGAAGATGAAATTTTCATCATAATTTTTTTCAATGGAAAAAACTGAACCGGGTCGTATACTTTTCTGTGCGTAGAGCGAAGCAGGATTCATCACACCGGATTTAACATTGCGGATATAAAAGATCCGCAACGCACGTGAGTCGTCTTCCACTTCTGCCGTAAGTGTATAGCGAACGCCCCGCCCAAGAATAGCAAAGGGGATGCTATCTTCCATGAGCTTAAGGTCCCCTTCAACAATATGGTCATCAAGCCTGTGCTGATCAAGGAAATTTTCACTCACACCTTTAACGGTTACAACCATGGCTGCCTCACGATACCTGATGTATGCGTAATCTTCGATAACCTCAGTTACGGTCTGGACGCCGGGTACAGAGCGAATGCCTTGTAGAAGCGAATCGCTCACGGGAAAAGACTTTCCCTGCACCGCTTCTATTTTCAGTTCTGGGTCGAAAGAGGTGTACAACGATCGTAACAATACTTCGAGTCCATTGAAGACAGAAAGAACGACGATCAGTGCGGCGGTTACAAAAGCAACACCAACCATCGACAGGATAGAGATGACATGGATGAAGTTCTTCTTACGACGCGATGCGAAGTATCGTCTGGCAATGAAGAAAGAAAGATTCATGTCTCGGTTGGATCCGGAGGGGGAATGTGGAGACCCTTCAGGAGAGAGTCCATCTTTTGAGCGTTTTCTTCCACTTCATCAATGAAGAAGGCGAGTTCCGGGATAATTCTCGCTTGATTTCTAATCCTATCGCCAAGCGCTTTGCGAATTTCCTTTTTATGCAGATCGAGTTTTTGCAAGACCGCTTTCTTATCCTTGGCAAGCATCATGCTAATGTAGATTTTGGCCACCCCAAGGTCTGGACTCACACGAACGTCAACAATGGTGATAAATGCATTGCCAAGAACGCCACGCTGATCACGCTGGAAAATGTCACTAAGTTCTTTTTGAATTAACCTGCTGAATTTCTGCTGTCGTACCGTGCTGCTCATGGAGTAAAGATAGGAAAGGCAAGGTTGATTTGACCTCAAAGCAAAGGCCTTCACATTTTTTCGGTTATTTGCAGGTAAACAGATCAAGTGCTCAGGTATTTCCGCATCAACGACCCGTACCGCCTCATCACCATCCTGCTTCTGTTGGCCTTGGCTTCCTTGCCAGTGTTGATTGATCTGCCTGCACCAACAACACAAGAGCTCAAGGACCTCGTACTTGGCGAAAGGGTTGGTAATAAGATCATGTATGTCGATATCATCGACCGCACACCACCACTACTGGCTGTTATCGACGGGTTTATGAATTTCTTCCTGGGTCGATCCATTTTGGCACGTCACATTCTCGCCCTGATCATCCTATTTTTCCAGGCATCTTATTTCGCGATCCTGCTCATCAACAATAAGGCCTACGCTGAGAACACCTATGTGCCCTCACTTTTGTTTGCCTTTCTAAGTCTTTTCTCCTTTGATCTGATCGCACTCACACCGGAGCTCATGGCATCAACGCTTTTGCTTCTCGCGCTTAACAACATTTTCAAGGAGATCGAGTTTCGAATTGACCGCGATTCCGTGGTCTTGAACCTTGGAATCTTTCTGGGACTCGCCTCGCTTATCATTTTCTCCTATACGATTTTTCTCATCGGCACCATCCTGGTGCTCATTGTGTATGCGGGAACCACACCAAGAAAGATTCTGCTATTGCTGATGGGCTATGGACTTCCGCATGGAATCGTCCTTACGCTTTACTATTTCTATGGGCACAGCCATGACCTTCTTACTAATTTTTATGGAGCCAATTTGACCCAAGGCAGTGTCAACCTGATGAGCTTCAAATCCCTGATGTACCTCGGTGCTGTGCCGGCGGTGTATTTTGTAATCTCCCTATTCATGCTAACACGGGAGGCGAGATTTACAAGGTATCAGTCACAGATTTTTCAAGTGCTCTTTCTATGGCTCTTTTTGGCGATGATCGAATTGGTCGTAACACCAAAAGTTACCCCGCACAGCCTAATGACTTTTCTACCACCGATAGCCTACCTCATCAGTCATTACCTGCTGCTCATTCGAAGGAAGTGGATAGCAGAATTCATGTTGTGGATGTTTATATCCGGCATCCTGGTTGTTCAGTTGGGATCAAGACAGAACTGGATCACAAATGTTGATTACCGTGCTCTATTTCCTCAGGCTTCGCGGTATGAAGAGATCAAGGACAAGCGCGTGATGATTATTGGTGAAGACTGGGCCATCTACAAAAGCAATAGCCTAGGAGGTAGCTTTCTGGATTGGGAACTGTCGAGATCATATTTCGAGCAGCCTGAGTACTATGAAAACCTTGTGAAGATCAATGATGCATTTGTGGAGGATCCACCGGAAGTCATCATTGACGAGCTAAATCTTGTGGATCCGGTTTTGAGCCGTATTCCTGCAGTGAAATCCAGGTATTCCCGTAGTGGGGTGTTCTATTTCAGAAATTAGCAACCAATCTTTCCGACCCGACGCGCGTGGCGGCCGCCCTCAAAGCTTGAGTGAAGAAAGCGGTCAAGAATACGAATGGCTTCTTCCGAAGAAATAAACCGCGCAGGTAAACAAAGAATGTTGGCGTCATTGTGTTCACGGGCAAGTGCGGCGAGCTCTTCATTCCAACAAATCGCCGCGCGAATTCCCTGATGCTTGTTGGCTGTCATGGCGACACCATTGCCACTTCCACACACTAAAAGTCCAAGATCGTACTCATGTCCTTCAACGGCGAGGGCAACAGGATGAGCAAAGTCCGGGTAGTCAGCTGACTCGCTGCTGTACGTTCCATAATCGTGAATCACGTGGCCGTTTTTTTCAAGCCAGTCCTTTAACTGCTCTTTGAGGCTAAAGCCTGCATGATCTGCACCAATGGCGATTTTCTGCATCATGCGGTCATCTCATCTGTTTTGGCCATTTGCTCTTCTTCCTTTCTTTTTTTCCGTGCAACATAAACGGAAATGAAAATACTGATTTCATAGAGGAGAAACAATGGAAGGGAGATGAGCATTTGACTGAGCGGATCGGGTGGGGTCACAATGGCTCCAACAATCAGGATGATAACATATGCGTGCCTTCGGTAGGTCCTCATGAAAGAAGGGGTGAGGATACCGATCTTCGTCAGAAAATAGACGACCACCGGGAGTTGAAACAGGAGTCCGCTTCCAAAGACCAGGGCGATGAAGGTCGATACGTATGATGTGATGTCAAATTCGTTGACGATATCAGGACTGATGGAATAAGACGAAAAGAACCAGGTCATCATTGGACATAAAACAAAGTATCCAAAAGAAACGCCGAGCATAAACAGAAAAGAGACGGCAAAGACAGCGCCCCTCGAATTCTTCATTTCATTCATGTGGAGCCCGGGCTTGATAAACCGCCAGATTTCCCAAAAAACGTACGGGAAAGCGGCAATAAAACCGATGACAAAGGCAGCCAGGAACTGCATGGTAAACTGACCCGTCATGTAACGGCTCTGTATTTTGAAAGGGAAAGGCTTGGCGCAAAGTGCCTCTTCAGCACCTGTCAATTCACCGAGCTTGCATAACCATTTGAAAGTCGGGAAGTCGACATGTGCGGGCGCAAAAATAATGTTGGTGAATATCCAGGGAGTATAAATGAATGCCAGGATCATGAAAATGATAATGGCAAAAGCCGACCTCACAAGATGCCACCTGAGTTCTTCCAGGTGGTCCAGGAATGACATTTCTTTTTCTTCGCTCATTTCAGGCAGAGTGGATAAACGCAGGGACGACTAGGCGTAGAGCGGAAATTTCTTCATGAAGGAATTCACTTTCTTCTTGACGGCTTTCAGGTTCTTTTCATCACCAGGTTTTTTCAGGGCGAGATCAATAAGTTCCACTACCTGAACAACGTCTTTTTCTTTCATCCCGCGAGAGGTGACTGCAGGTGTGCCGATCCGCATGCCCGATGTTACCATGGGTGACTGGGAATCAAATGGAACCATGTTCTTGTTGATGGTAATGTCCGCTTTGATCAAAGTCTCTTCAGCAATCTTTCCGGTCAGGTTTTTAGATCTCAGGTCGATCAACATGAGGTGGTTGTCGGTACCCCCGGAGATAATCTTGTAACCTTTCTTCATAAAGGCGTCGGCCATGGCTTTTGCATTCTTGGCCACCTGCACGATGTATTTCATATAGTCATCGCTAAGCGCCTCCTCAAAGGCGACGGCTTTGGCAGCAATGACATGCTCGAGTGGACCGCCTTGTGTTCCTGGGAAAACCCCTGAGTCGAGCACAGAAGCGATCTTTCGCAACTCACCTTTTGGCGTCTTTAAGCCCCAGGGATTGTCGAAATTATTTCCCACCATGATTAATCCGCCGCGGGGGCCACGAAGGGTCTTGTGTGTTGTAGTCGTCACGATGTGACAATGTTGCATAGGGTCAGCCAGCAAACCACGGGCGATGAGACCGGCTGGGTGCGAAATATCGGCCATGAGCAAGGCACCCACGGCATCAGCGGCAGCGCGAAGCTTTTTGTAATCCCAGTCGCGGCTGTAGGCACTCGCGCCACAAATAATCATTTTGGGCTTTTCACGTTTCGCTGTTTCCATCACCTTGTCGAAATCAATAAGGCCTGTAGCTTCTTCAACGCCGTAGAAAGATGGCTGATAAAGCTTGCCGGAAAAATTCACAGGTGACCCATGAGTAAGATGGCCCCCATGTGAAAGGTCAAATCCAAGGATCTTATCGCCAGGTTTGAGGCAAGCAAGCATGACAGCTGCATTTGCCTGAGCGCCAGAGTGGGGTTGCACATTGGCCCAGCTGGCGCCAAAGAGTTTCTTAATACGATCGATGGCGATCTGTTCGATTTCATCGACAACTTCGCAACCGCCATAGTACCTTTTTCCGGGGAGTCCTTCTGCGTACTTGTTGGTCAGTACAGTTCCCTGGGCTTTCATGACCTGTACAGAAACAAAATTTTCAGATGCAATCAGTTCGATTCCGCTCTGCTGGCGATGCTTTTCTTTTTCGATAAGGTCAAAAACCAGTTTGTCTTTTTTCATGACCAAAGGTTATGGATTTCTGAAGAAACGGTGATATCAATCTTTTGGAGTGCCAAAAATAGGAGGTAGTCAGGTGTTTCCCTAACACTATAAGGACAGCAGGACAGGAGCGAGGCCCCGGCCGTGGTTGAGTTTTTTTGTTGTGCGATCTACCAGCTTCCGCTGCTGCCCCCACCACCAAAGCTTCCACCACCCCCGGAGAAACCGCCACCTCCCCAACCTCCACCACCGCTGCGACCCATACTGCCCAGCGCACTGCCAATGATCCATCCTGTTCCGGCAGACAATCCACCGCCACGACGTCTGTTTCCGCCCCGCATTGCCAGGATGATGATAAGAATCAGGACAATGAATCCTACCGGCATTCCCTTTTTCCTATGCTTGGGCCCTGTTCCCTTATACTCACCCTTGATCGCCTGATGGATGGCATCGATTGCGGCAACAACACCCGTGTCGTAATCTCCGCGCCGGAAAGACGGCGCCATTTCATTCCGAATGATGCGGTTGCAAATAGCATCTGGCAACGGGCCTTCAAGTCCCTGACCTACTTCAATGCGCATCTTTCTGTCCTCAATAGCAATGAGGAGTATAACACCGTTGTCTTTATCCTTTGTCCCAAGTTTCCATGCTTCTGCTACACGGATGCCAAACTGGTCAATCGACTCACCCTCCAGTGAATTCACAGTGAGGATGGCGATCTGGTTGGAGGTAGAATCTTCAAATTGTCGAAGGGATTGCTCAAGAAATGAGATAGTCTGTGCCGACAACACCTGCGCTTCATCATGGACCCGCCGGTTTGCAAGCGCCGGAACTTGTTTCTGAGCCATGGACTCCACAAGGGAGCACCCGATCAACATAATAAGAATGGAGCAACGAATAAACATCGAATAGGCTGATGAAAACGGAAGGTTAATCCTCTGTGCGCAAGTCATCACGCAATTCGTTGATGTCGTCCTGGGTTTTAACGAACCCTTTTTCCAACAGAATTTCTCCACAGCGGAGAATCGATTCTTCAATACCCTCCGTGACCCTTCCAAGGCGAATCTGTTCGATGATCCGCTGCACAAGGTCGTCCCATTCCTTCTGGTCAACGACCTTACTGATGCCGCGGTCAGCCAGCACGATGACTTCATGTTCGAAAAAGGAAATAAAGATCAGTATTCCCGTTCGGTGCCGTGTGTTGAAAACCTCTTCTTCCAGAAAGGCCGTTTCTGCTCGCTTCTTTGTCGCCTGGTCGAGGTGATTGCGACTGATCAACATGCGCTTGAGCGCAGGCAGGCTGTGTGTGAGTATTCCACCAAGAAGTCCACCGATGGTCACAATAAAAAACATGAACATCGGGTCAAGAATCGCCAATGAAGGCACATACCGGTCAAAAATAATGATAGAGATAAAGGCGGCGGCGGCCATTAACATAGCGCCCCTGTAGTTGGCGATGGTATAAAAGCCGCTTCGTTCGACAAAGACAGGAACAATTTCTCCTGAGATTTTATCCTCAGCTTTCTTGACAGCAGCCTTGATGCGATCAAACTCCTGCTGTGTAAATCGATTCTTAATGGACATAGGCGGTGGGCAGGAACAAATTTAACAAACATTTCACGGGTTGAATCAGTTTTTTCTCCGTGCTTTTCCAGCTATCTTTTCGATAGACCACTCAACCAACTATGAAAAAAATCCTGCTTCTGCTGATCATCATTTCAACAGGTTATCTGACAGCCGCCCAAAAGCGAAAACCTGAACCAGCTCCTGTCGATGTTCCCAAACAACGATTGGAAAGGGAGATTGCGAGGTTGTCCATCATCTCTGGCGGTACACTTGGCGTGTCAGCCATGCATATTGAAACAGGGAAAAGGATTGCGCAAAACGGAACAACGGCTTTTCCAATGGCCAGTTCATACAAGGTACCCATCGCTATTCAGTTGCTCACACGGATTGACAGCGGGAAGTATAGCATTGATCAGTTTATTGAAATTGAGAAGAGCGATCTTCATCCGGGGAGCGGAATGATCGCAGACAGATTTAACTGGCCTGGAGCGATGAAGCCTGGTGTTGCACTGTCCATACGAAGCCTGATGGAACTCATGCTGCTGATCAGCGACAACAGCGCAACAGACATCTGTTTGCGGCTTGCTGGCGGCCCGGGTGCCGTGAATGCATGTATGAAACGGTTGGGGATTACCGGACTCACGGTCGACCGGCCAACAGCGTATCTTATTGCCGACTGGTTGGGTGTTTATATGAATCCAGCGGAGACATGGTCGGCAGAAAAGTTTGACAGCCTTGCTGGAACAAAAACAGCTGAGCAACAAAAGGCAAGTTCTCTCAGATTTGATAGTGATCCGAAGGACACCTCTACACCGGAGGCTATGAGCACCTTGTTATTAAAACTGTATACCCAGCCCATCATTAAACCAGATTCGAAGAATCTTCTCCTCGATATTATGAGGCGGTGTGAGAGTGGAATGGCGAGGCTGAAGGGTGTATTACCACCAGGCACGGAAGTCATGCACAAGACAGGGACCATCGGGATGACGACCAATGATGTGGGAATCATGACACTACCGGATGATGCCGGGCATGTTGTTATTTCCGTTTTTGTCAAGTCATCCGGGAAACCAATTCCGGAAAGGGAGCGGGCTATCGCAGAAGTGACCAGGGCGATTCATGACTACTTTGTGCTTAACCGTTGAGATGACTCAAATCGTTTTTCCTTTCCAGCGACCGGAACGGAGATAGAAGAATGCACAGGTGAACATGCTCATCCAGTATACCCACTCGCTTAACCACCCCCAGGTGATGGGAAGATTCAGGTGCTCGAGGGTGATGTACACATAGATACAGTACAGTGTGATGGTGACGAGCTCAATGGAGAGGTTTACGACTGTGTTGCCCGTGCCTGTCACGGCGCTCAGCCACACGGCAGAAAATGACATCATCATCAGGGCGACAGAAACGATTCGCACCACCGGAATGGCTTCAGCAATAAATTGTTCATCGCGCCCATAGAAAGAGAGAAAGGCTGTTGGAAAGAGATTCAGAACAACGAAGATCACAGCAGAAAACATAAAGCTGATCCTGGCAATTCGGTAGACAAGAGGCATCACTTCATCCGTACGCCCTTGCCCCAGGATGTTGCTCACCATCGTATTGGTTGTTGCGGCAAATGACCAGGAAAAGATTCCGGCCACGCCGAAAATGTTTCTCATGATATTCGAGATGGCCAGGGATCTGGCGCCGTGATGTTCGACGAGGATGTAGAAAAACTCCCAGGTGATGATGCTGATGGCAAACTGAACAATGAGCGGAGCGGATTGAACAAGGATGAGTCTAAAGGTTCCGGAGGTGAACAGGGGCTTCTCGAAGAAAGCAAACTGACGGTGAATGCCCTTGAGATGGATGACGATGTAAATGACAAGCAAACCGCTGCCTTCAGCAATGATGGATGCTATGGCTGCGCCATTGAAGCCGATCGCGGGCAAGCCAAAGTGACCGTAGATCAATGCGTAGTCAAGTACAATATTGACTACAGCTTCTGCGAGTGTTCCCCAAACAAGAAATCTAGTTTGGTTGGTGCCCACGAGCAAGGCGTTTCGCATGATGTACAGATAGAGTAATGGCAGTCCCCATACGCGGATCAGGAGAAAGTCAATGGCCAGTTCAGCAACACGTTGATCATGGATGGCCGCCCTGAGAATGAAGGGAGCGACGGTATAAGTGATCAGGATCCCGATAAAAGCAATAACCAGCGCAATCCAGACGCCGTGAAAGAATAGCTTTCCAATTTCTTTCGGAAGATTTTGACCTGCTCTTCTGGCGATTAGAGCCTGAAGACCGTTGTTCAAGCCATTGCCAATGACTGCAAAAATGAGATAGTATACACCCGTAATTCCTGCGCAGGCCAGCTCAACCTCTCCAAGACCGCTGAGGAAAATATTGTTGGTGATAAAGTTGATCTGAGGGACAAGGAGGGCAAGCGAAATGGGCATGGCCATTCCCAGTATCTGGCGATACGAGGTTTCAAGTCGAAGATCGGAAGTGGCCATGAGGATAAAACTTGCTGCTGTTGCGGAACAACAGCAGAATCAACAGAGAAGGTTCAGTACTGATGGACTAAATCACGCCTTGTGCCTGCATCGCTTTTGCGACCTTGACAAAGCCGGCAATGTTGGCCCCCACCATATAATTACCCGGCTTGCCATACTCTTTAGCCGCCGCCAGACTGATTTCATGGATGCTCTTCATGATGCCATGAAGTTTCTCGTCAACCTGCTCACGCGTCCAATTGTTGCCCATGTAGTTTTGTGTCATCTCAAGACCTGAGGTTGCTACACCGCCAGCATTGGATGCCTTGCCAGGAGCGTACATGACACCGTTGTCGATGAGTACATTGATGCCTTCGGGAGTCGTCGGCATGTTGGCGCCTTCTGCAAGAAGTTTGACGCCATTCTTGACGAGGTTCTTGCAGTCTTTTTCATTCACCTCATTTTGTGTGGCACATGGAAATGCGCAATCCGCTTTCAACGCCCAGAGAGGATTATGATCAGATTTGGCATCAATGTCCTTGTAAACGGAGCCCTTGAATTTATCCGCATATTCTTTGATCCTGCCGCGCCGATTGTTTTTCAGGTCTTTGAGGAATTCAAGTTTCTCTGCGGTGATACCACTTTCGTCATAGATAAAACCGTTGGAGTCAGAAGCAGTTACCGCTTTGCCTCCGAGGTGAATGATTTTCTCGATCGCGTATTGGGATACATTCCCGGAGCCTGAGACGAGGCAAACTTTTCCTTTCAGGGAAGAGCCGGCATGCTGCATCATGTTCTCTGCAAAATAAATGAGTCCATAGCCTGTAGCTTCTGTGCGAATGAGACTTCCACCCCAGCCGATTCCCTTACCGGTGAGTACACCGGTGAATTCATTCTTGATTTTCTTGTAAGCGCCAAACAAGTAACCGATTTCTCTTCCGCCCACGCCAATATCTCCGGCGGGGACATCTGTACGGTGATCGATGTGACGGGCAAGCTCTCCCATGAATGCATGACAGAATCTCATGACCTCGTTTTCACTTTTTCCCTTAGGATCGAAATCGCTGCCACCCTTACCACCACCCATGGGGACTCCGGTCAGCGCGTTCTTGAAAACCTGTTCAAAGGCGAGGAACTTCAAAACACTTTGCGTGACAGAAGGATGAAATCGGAGACCTCCCTTGTAGGGACCTATTGCGCTGTTCATCTGCACCCGGTATCCACGATTGACCTGCACTTGTCCCTGATCATCCATCCAGTTGACCCGGAAAGAAATGAGGCGTTCTGGCTCTGTCATCCGCTCAAACAACCTGAGCTTTCTGTATTCAGCGTGACGGTCCAAAACCGGAATGACCGATTGAATGACTTCATCAACAGCCTGGAGAAACTCTGGCTCGTGCGCATTGCGTTGTTTGACAAAAGCGAGATAGTCGTGGATGGTCATAGGATTTACGGTTTATCGAAGGACCAAGTTAGCAGAAGATATAGTTTTACAAACGATTTCGAGCCCTCTTTGCAGGCCGGAACGGAGGGTCATTTCAATGGGCCCCTGAGAAGCGCTGCGTTTTGCGGGCTGACCGGCAGGGCCTATTTTTGGCATCTGACCTATGATATTACTTGACTCCATCCTTACCTGGGTCATGAAGAAGCGCATGCATCAGATTGAGCTCTTCATGAAATATCCGGACGATGTGCAGGATGAGCTTCTGCAGAAACTGCTGCTCACGGCGCGGCATACGGAATTTGGCAAGGCCCATCGCTTTGATGAAATCGTCAACTACGATGATTTTGCACGACAGGTGCCGGTTCATTCTTACGAACGCATGTTCCCATACGTGGAAAGGATGATGAAGGGTGAACAGAACATTCTTTGGCCCACAGAGATCAAGTGGTTTTCAAAATCTTCAGGAACCACCAATGCGAGGAGTAAGTTCATTCCTATTTCCACTGAATCCCTGGAGGAATGTCACTTTAAGGGAGGAAAGGATCTCTATTGCATCTACATCAATAACAACCCTGACACTAAGATATTTTCTGGACGAGGATTGGCGCTTGGCGGCAGTCATCAGATTAATGAACTTGACCCATCGGCCAGTTCACACTATGGTGATGTCTCGGCGGTGTTGATGCAAAACCTTCCTGTATGGGCACAGCTAATACGAACGCCGAGCCTTGAGGTCGCCCTGATGAGCAACTGGGAGGAGAAAATCGAAAAACTTGCCAGAGAAACTACGAAGGTAGACGTAACACACATTGCCGGTGTGCCCACCTGGACGGTCCTGCTCCTGCAGCGTGTCATGGAGCTGGAAAAGAAATCTGTTTTGGAAGTGTGGCCCAATCTCGAAGTTTTTTTTCACGGCGCTGTCGCATTCTCTCCATATCGTTCCCTATTCAAGGCACTTATTCCAAGTGACCAGATGCAGTATTGGGAGACGTACAATGCCAGCGAGGGGTTCTTTGGCATTCAGGATCAGAAGGGCTCCGAAGAAATGCTGCTGATGCTGGATTACGGGATATTCTATGAGTTTGTTCCTACCGAAGAATCAGACGATGAGAACCCATCAGCCATTCCACTCAGCGAAGTGGAGATTGGGAAGAACTATGCAATGGTGATCACCACCAATGCCGGGCTGTGGAGATACAATATCGGTGACACCGTGAAATTCACCAGCAAGACACCGTATCGAATAAAGATATCAGGACGGACCAAACACTTCATCAATGCTTTTGGTGAGGAGGTCATCATTGAGAATGCTGAGACCGCCGTTACCCGCGCTTGCGAGATAACCGGTGCTGTGATCACCAACTTTACCGCAGCGCCCATTTATCTTGAGAAAAACAAACGAGGAGGTCACGAGTGGATCATAGAGTTCCACACTGTTCCAAGGAGCCTGGAAGAGTTTACGGGCATCCTGGATGACACCCTTAGGAAAATCAATTCAGATTATGATGCGAAGCGTTTCCACGACCTTGCCCTGGTAGCGCCAAAGGTTCATCAGGTGCCGGAAGGAACGTTTTACAACTGGATGAAGAAGAGAGGAAAACTGGGGGGGCAAAACAAAGTGCCCCGCCTCAGTAATTCCAGAGAGTACGTTGATGATATTCTTTTACTGTTGAAGTAGGAGCCTTAAGAGGCTTTCCACTTGATGGTACAACCGATGGCCTTGGTTTTCTTGGTTGTCACCTGCTTGCCTTGCATCAATTCATTGACCGCTTCTTCAACATAACGGTGCGTCGCGTCCGCTGCGCTGGAGGCATTGTCATCAATGGCACCGATGTAAGCAACTTTCATAGAGGCACCATCCTTGGCAAGGACGAATACATGTGGTGTATTGGTAGCGCCAAACTGAGTTGGCACAGCCTGGCTGGCATCGTAGAGGTAAGGAAAACGATAACCTTTATTCTTTGCATAACTAACCATCGCCTCAAAGGAGTCGCCTGAAGATACTTCAGGTGAATTGGGGTTGATGGCAATGAGTGGAAAACCTTTGGAAGCGAACTTCTCATTGAGGGCAATGATTCGCTCGTTGTATTTCTTGGATACAGGGCATGTATTGCAGTCAAAAACAATGATGGCACCTTTGGCGTCCTTAAAATCGGCCAGGGATACCATTTTTCCATCTACATTCTTAAGGCTGAAGTCGGTGACCGTGTCGCCTACTTCATATCCGTTCTTCGGCGTAGCGGCACCGAGCATCACCACGGCAATCAGGGCAAAAATGACTCTCTTCATAATTTGATCTTGTTAGTTTGGTTTCTTTAATCATTGGACTTCGGCTATTAATTTCTCCAGATCGCCGGCGTGAAGTTCCCTTTCAACAAACTTACGTTTTCCGGTTTTATTGTTAATCACCAATGTAGCGGGAAGCGCGCCGGACCAATCCTTGTCAACCTTATCAATCCAACTGTTTGGATTCTTCTCATCAAGGATAATCACTTCAGATCGTATTTTTTTTCTCTTCACGAATCCCCTCACTTTCTCAACGTTAGGGTCAAGGTCGAGATCAAGGCTGACGAGCCGTACCTTAACATCTTTTCTGTCGTCATTGAGCTTCTCAAAAAGCGGCAGCTCCTTAATGCACGGCGCACACCAGGTGGCCCAGAAGTTGACCACCTGAATCTTGTCTCCTTCGCCCTTGATTTGTTCCTGCAATTGGGCAAGGTGCATGAGGTCCTTTGTCTGGCCGATGGCAGACCCGGCTATAAGCAGTATGAAAAGGGCTAGAAGCTGAGGTTGATGAGACTTCATTAGGGTAGTTGTAACGGATTTTTTGCTTCCGGGTAGGCGAGACAAAAGTGCTAAAATTCAGGCACTTATAAATCTCCTCAAATTGGGGGTATAAAGAATTCCACAAAAGACCTCTTTTATCCACATCACCAGAATATTAAGGCATATTGATATGATTGTCAGACAGTTATAACGATTTTAATCAATCAGTTCTTTGTGGATATCTCCGCGTCGCTCTTTTAAAATCGAGGCATTATAAAGCACTAATAGTCAACTCACTACAGTGATATTGATGCTGATGATAGGTAGTGATCTGAGGAGTGTGACCTATTCAAAGGCCAGTTTACTAAAGGAGGCGCCAGTTGACCTCGTCATCTGAGGTGATGACTTGGATGGCGGTGACTGCTTGCCCTGCCATTCGGCAAAATCAGGGTAAAGGATGCAGTCATTCATCAGGGAATTGTCTTTGATGATTTTGATGATTTTTCCGTGTTCGAAGGAAGTCCAGATCTTTTCCTGATCCTCCTTGGGCATGGATGATATCCTGACAAATTCTATTCCCCTGAAGTTTTCGATCGTCATACCCTTTGCAAATTCTGTATGCATGTTTATGTTGCCATCCACGCTTTGGTAACCTGAATGACGGTAGCCAGAAACGCACAAAACCACGAAAATTGGGTGGTATTTTACAGAATCAGAAGGTCCATCAATGAAAAATCAAAGGTCAAAGTTTTCTCTTCCTGCCACTGGCATTTATCTCAATTGCGGTTACATGTCTCCCATGTTAAAGGCAGTGGAGAAGGCAGGCATGGAAGGAATTCGGCGCAAACGCAATCCGGCAGGAATTTCTTCCGAAGATTTCTTCACCACCAGTGAAGTGCTTCGCAAGGAATTTGCAAAACTTATCCATGCTACCGACCCCGGGAGGATCGTGATCATTCCTTCAGCATCCTATGGCCTGGCTACCGCAGCGAAGAATATCAAGCTTAACCCGGGCGAAAGAATCATTGTGGCACAGGAACAGTTTCCCAGCAACTACTATGTGTGGGAACGACTTGCCCGGGAGTGTAAGGCCGTGGTGCGCACCGTAGCCCCACCAGATACACTCATTGATAGGGGAAAAAAATGGAATGAGAGAATCCTTGATGAGATAAACCCGGGAGTAAAGGTTGTTGCTATCGGGAATGTTCACTGGGCCGATGGTACACGCTTTGATCTTGAAAAGATTGGGATCAAGGCTCGTGAGGTTGGAGCCAAACTCATTGTTGATGGAACACAATCAGTAGGCGCACTACCCTTTGATGTCAGAAAAATCAAACCAGATGCGCTTATATGTGCAGGGTACAAATGGCTCATGGGACCCTATTCGATTGGACTCGCTTATTACAATGAATCATTTGATGGAGGCACACCCATTGAGGAAAACTGGATCAACCGTCATGGCAGCGAAGACTTTGCGAGACTGGTTCGGTATCAGCAGCAGTATCAGCATGGATCACTGCGCTATGAAGTAGGTGAACACAGCAATTTTATCCTTGTACCCATGATATTGGCAGCGTTGAAACAAGTCAATGCCTGGGGACCAGATCAGGTGCAGCGATACTGTAAGGAAATTTCTGCTGATGGGATACGACAACTGAAAGCAAAAGGCTTTTGGGTAGAAGATGATGCGTATCGCGGTCAGCATCTTTTTGGAATTCGATTTCCACAAGGTGCATCCATTGCCGCCATGAAGGATCGGGTAAAGAGGAACAAGATTTCCGTTTCCTTTCGGGGGGATTTCATGCGTGTATCACCGCATCTGTATAACAGCGCTAAAGAATTCAACCGCCTGGCAACTGTACTTCTTGGCAACAAATAACATGAATATGAGACCAATGAATTTCATCAGGGCGACGATGCTGTTTGTTTGCACCATCTTTTTCCAGAATGCACTCAGTCAGGATTTCATTTTTGTTTTTCTCAATACCAAAGCAGACAAGGAGCAACTTCCCGAAGAGGAAGTGAAGAAAATCATGGATGGACACATGGCCAACATCGACCGGTTGGCCAAAGAAGGCAAACTTTGGGCGGCAGGACCTTTTGAGGGCGGCGGAGGAATTTTTGTCTTTAAATCCGGCTCAACGGATGAGGTGAAGGGATGGCTGGAGACAGATCCGGGAGTCAAAGCCAAAAGATGGAATGTCGAAATTTTCCCGTATAAACCTCGTCATGGTTCAATTTGTTCAGTAGGTGAGGACTATGAGATGACCAACTATGCATTCGTCATATACACGGTACATCAAACCAAGGATACGATGAATGATCTGCCGGAGGTACTTGCTTCGCACAATGCCTACATCAAGACGTGGATTGCCAAAGGAGATGTTGTTGCTGAAGGGTCTTTGGGTGAACAAGAGGGAAGTATTCTCATCCTGAAGGCAGATCCAGGGAAGGACAATCTGGTCAACGACCCGGCCATTAAGCGCGGCAGCCTGACGATGTCAGCCAAGAAACTCTTTATTGCCAGGGGATCTTTTTGCGAGCCGAAGAAGTAGTCTTACTCTTCCGTCACCACCACGGCGAGTTTTTTTCCATCAGCGCTGACGGCAAGGCGCGTTACTCCCTTCAGTATTTCCACGCCGTCTCCTTCCACTTTCTTCCATTGAGGGTCAGGGCCGGGCGCGAGGAAGAAGATCGACGTGCCATCGCTGCCAAGTACTCTTCCATCCGGAAGCCAGCAGATGTCTTCCTTTCCCGGCAGTGTAGGAGCTACGGTTGAAATGGCCATGCTGACCGTGTTCATTTTCTTAATGAACCATTCCTTTTCAGAAGTTTTATGAACAAAGCTGATGGCCCCCTGTCCCGGGATCTTATGTAGTGAGCGTCCGATATTTTCAGCTACAATGGTATCCTTCTTTGTGGGAAGGCGGAGGTAATGCAAGGTGTTGGGTGTACCCAGCACAAAGAGTCCCAGGTGACTGTTATCTGCCCACACATGGTACCCGACAATCATATTGTCGATGATCACCGAAGGTTCAGTGCCCTCCATTGTGTACTTGCCAAGATCCTGAGCATTGTTGTCGCGCTGGATAATGCAGGACAGATGTTCTTTATCCGGTGTAACAGTAGGAGAATACTCACGTTCGTCGGTTCTCGTGATGGGTTTGCCCGATTCAGTCTTGTAGTTATAAGACCAGATGTCCGAACGTCCTTCATCATTGAAGGAAGAATAATAGATCACAGGCTGCGACGGGTGAAAGGACGGTTGATTGTCATACCCCTTTCGCTTGGTGATGTTGATGGGTCTCTTTATAGAAACACCTTGCTTCTTTGCAGAAAGATCAAAGAGGTAAATTTCTGAACCAGCCTGTCCCATAACAGAGACAGTCAGAAGTCCAACAAGGAACGTGAGCACAACACGTTTCATAGGGGTGGGGTTAGTATGGTAAAGATACGGTTTACTTTCCAGCCAGTGGTTTACTGCACACCGACAAAAACCGCATTGCAAAAGAGCATTTTGCCGCTTTCCCAGAAATTCCGGAACAGCGGATTGTCAACCATATAGATGACCACACCCTGACCCTTGTCTTCTACGCCTATTGAAAGGCTGTTGCTCATCCGCTTATTCACCTTGTTTCCAGCAAAACCCTGAACAGGTTTTGCATTTCCTTTAATGACCCCGACATTCCATCCACCTTCCAGGAATCCGAACCTAAGTTCGTTGGTCTTGAGGGTGAAGTACGTTTCCTTGAGCCCAAAGGCCACCGGATGCGATTTATCCATGGTCACTTTATAGATGGCGCCTGAGATAGCATCAGAAATCTGTTTGCGCTCAACTTCTTCATATCGAACGAGGGCATCTTTTTCTTTGGCTTCCTTCTCTTTTTTCTCTGCTTCGGTCTTCTCTGCATCGGTGAAGTACTTCTTGAGTCCAAAGCCCTTCTTTTCTGCAAAAGAGTTCAGTGCGCTGGCAATGATGATCAGTCTTCCGCCATTGGAAACCCAAAGGTTGAGTTGATCCAGAATGGTATCATCGAAAATCCTGTAGTTACCTTCCGGAACAATCAGCACGTCATATTTTTTCATATCAACCGATCGGAAATACTCAGTGCCGATTTGCGTAATGGGATAATGGAGCTGCTGTTCGAACAAATGCCACACCTCACCGGTGTTTCCCGAATAGGTCTGCTCTCCGATCAGTACGGCAACCTTGGGGGCTTTCAGGAAACTGACATAGCCCGAACCAAAATCCTTGCCCTGATCAACAAACCCGGTGGTTGTTGAATAGACCTTTCTACCCATCTGTTTGGCCGTTGACTGAACGACATTGTCAAAATCTGCAATGCCTTCATTGTTCCGCCGGGTGACAATCAATGTTCCTGATTGAAATGTCTGGCCTCCCGTAGTGAATGCTTTTGTTGCTGAACGCACCCGAATTCCCTTTTGAAGCAAAGAGCAGAGAAACTCCACGTCACGCATGCTGCCATAGGTGAAGAGGTATGCATATGGTGCCTTTGGCAGAGTTGGTGATTCTACCGCCTTTGCCTGGTAGGGTTTGCCGATGTTGATGCGCTCATTGAGTGCGTATGCCTTCAAATCGTAGTTGTACATTAGGTTCCACGCTGTAATGTCGTAGGTGGCGGAGTCGGGCAGTTTTGATTGGGGTTCAAACAAGGTTGTGATAAACCGTGACTTTGGCTGATAGATGTTGATCACCACATCATCCGTCGTCAGGTTGAAGTTTGTCGTAGACTGGGACTGGTATTCAAATCCCCTTGCAGGCTTGGCGATGGATGAGAATCCATAGCGGATTTGGTGAGTATCCATCCACTGTGTCAACTGGTTGATCTTGTCTGGATTATTATCACCCTTCAGCACATACGTCTTGTATGGAGCTGCCGGATTATTGATGTTTTCCCTGTTGAATTTTTCAAATTCATCGACAAGACGTGTAGCATTCATGGACGAGATTTCAACGGTCGAAATCCCGGTAGTAAAATGGTGTGTCAACCTGTCCTTGAGGGTGAGCGGGTCACCTTCGCGAGTGGTTACAGTGAGGCCTCCGTATCCGCCGCCAGCCTGTTCGTAGGTCATGCCGATAGCGCCGGCATATGTTGGATAGGTATCACCATAGCTGGGATA
>JAEUUD010000159.1 GCA_016787625.1 Cyclobacteriaceae bacterium | reverse complement strand
GATGACTACCTGAAGTTCAAGTCGTTTCTGATGCCTGGACTGTTTCTGTTCGTTGAAGGCCATGTGCTTAGAAAAACATGGGGGGAACAGAATCTTGAATTCAAAATCAGGAGCATTGACCTATTGAATGAGATTGGCGTAAAACGTGCCAAAGGCCTCGAAGTTCGGGTAAGCACCGATGGATTGAACGCCGCTCTGGTCAAGGAACTTGAACTCATCTTCAATGAATTTGGCGGCGGCACTCCGCTTTTTCTGAAACTCAGGGATGAGAAGGAAAACCTCAGTGTTGACCTGATGTCAAGAAAGTTCAGGGTGAAGCCCGTGAATGACTTGGTGAGAAGAATGAAGAAACTCCCGATGGTGGAGGTAAGTGTGGTTTATTAGGTCAAGGGTCAAGGGTCAAGGGTCAAGGTTTAAGGTTCAAGGGTCAAGGGTCAAGGGTCAAGGTTCAAGGTGTCGGAATCCATGAAATCCTCAAACTTGAACCGTGAACTTTGTATTCTATATTTGCGTTCTCAACACAGAAACACTCTAAAATTCTTTAAATATTAATTCCCATGGGAAAAGCCATTGTATTAACAGACGAAACTTTTGACGCCACCATTAAATCGGACAAGCCGGTCCTCGTTGATTTCTGGGCTGAGTGGTGTGGCCCCTGCAAAATGATAGGCCCAGCCGTTGAAGAATTGGCCGGTGATTACGAAGGAAAAGCGGTTGTCGCAAAACTTAATGTGGATGAAAACCCACAGGTAACGGCCCGGTTTGGCGTAAGGTCAATTCCCACGCTCCTCGTTTTCAAGAATGGACAGATTGTCGACAAGCAGGTTGGTGCAGTACCAAAGTCGGTGCTTGCCGGCAAACTCGCCGCCCAGGTCGCCTAGATCTTAAGAAATAGTATTGAGCCTGTGATTGGTCATCCAGTCACAGGCTTTTTTTTGGTCCCGCGAGAAATTTTCAGCCTGTAAAAATTGATTAATCGAATAAATTCAGCCATTCTTGCACTTAGAATCATTCTAAATAACAAGAATATGCACAAAAAGACCTCTGCACTCATTTTCACCCTGTTGGTATCCCTTTTTGCCTCAGCGCAGAAAAATGATGTTGGCGTAATGATCCTGGCGCACGGAGCCGGGGCCCAGTGGAACCAGATGGTCACCGATGCTACCAAGGACATTGCTGCAAAGTACCCCACAGAGATAGCCTTCGGCATGGCATTACCGCGTACCATGCAGGCTGCCATTAACAACCTGGAGGCCAAGGGCGCAAAAAAGATTGTTGTGGTGCCGCTTTTCATCTCCTCACATAGTTTCATCATTCGTCAGTCAGAGTATTTACTTGGTGTTCGTGAGAAGCTTGCCGATGAGCCGATGGTGATGGATCACGGCCCGGCCGATGCAAGCCAAAGCCATGGTAGTTCGTCAGGACATGGATCAGGCCATGGCCAGGCGGCGGCCGCAGAACATTCCGGTCATGGAAGCCAGTCCAACAGTGGTGGTCACGACATGCATGGGCAGTCGTCCACACTTCCGAAACTGACCCTTCATTCAGAGATCAAGTTCACACGTCCGTTGGACGACAACCCCCTCGTTGCAAAGATCCTCTTCGAACGCATCCAGGAACTGAGCAAAGAACCTTCAAAGGAACTGGTCGTGCTTGTAGGTCACGGACCCAACGGTGAAGAAGACAACATGAAGTGGGTAAGCGACATGGAGAGCCTGGCGGAGCAGATTCGTGGTTTGCAGAAAAAAGCAGGCAAGGAATCGAAGATGATTCTTTCCATGACCGTTCGTGACGATGCCGATCAGGCGATCTACAACCAGGCCAAGGAAAACCTTCGAAACGTTGTGAAACAGGGCAGTAAGCAAGGCGCGGTGATCGTGGTCCCCGTATTTCTTTCAAGTGGTTCAGTAGAACAAAAGGTGGCGGGCCGCCTTGAAGGTCTCACCTATACATGGAACGGCAAGACTTTACTCCCCGATCCAAAAATCGCTGAGTTCATCAGGGTTTCTGTAGAGGGTGCCTTGAAGTAATTCAAAGAAACCAGTCAAAGCACAACGACCTGTGGATGCGAATTCACAGGTCAGTTTTTTTCAGGCGTTCCACCATCTCAAATACTGCTGGACAAACCTGTGTGTTCCTGGCGGTCAGGTCCAATATCTGAACCATTTTCTTTCGGTTGGTATGAGGATACTCCCTGCAGGCCTTTGGACGGTCATCGTACACCTTACAGTGGTTGTCTCCATCAAGAAATGGGCAAGGTGATGTCTTCAGGACATAGTCTTTGTCTTCATCGATCCGAAGGTAGGTGGTGATAAAGTCGCCTGGTCTTAATCGCAGGGCCCTGGCAACACGCTCGATATCCGTCTGATAGAAAATCGGGCTTGTGGTCTTACAACAGTTGGCGCAGGTGAGGCAATCGATTTCTGCAAAAACCTCTTCATGGGTGCGATGGAATGCATCGTCAACACGCCTGGGATCCTTTTTGCGCAGACCCTTCAGAAAGTCAGCTTGTGAAAATTTTTTTCTGGAAGCCGCCGCTTTGAATTTCTCCAAATCCATCAACCAAAGATAATGCAATAAAAAAGGGCCGGAGTACCCGGCCCTGATTTCTGAATTGTCTGAACTTACCTGTGTGAGACCTTAAACTCACGCGGCGGCATGGCTCCCTTGTCCGTTTTCACTTTGGCAAAGAAGGCATCGTTGAGTGCATGCACAATCTGGTAGATATATTCTTTGTGCCTGCTGATCACGACGTTCTTCTGACCTTCAGCCGTGGTGATGCTCACTGCATAGCGCTCTCCCATCACACCTAACAGCGCGGCTCCGAACAAAACCAGCAGGATACCCGTGCCCAACGCAATGTTGTTGACCAGGAAAGGAACATCGAGTACAAACAGTGTCCCCGCTGGCAGCAAGCGCGCTGCGCCCAGTATGACCAGTGCTGATCCCAGTGACATCGCCAGGACTGCCGGCAGGCGCACCGGAGGAATGATGGAGAAGCCATGGTTGGTGATTCCACTCAGGTTGTACCATTTGCGGTTTACCTGAAGCACGGATTCCGTGACGGTCACTTCATGCCCATCCGTGTACAATACATGCTTATCTGTTTCCATAAAAATGGTGTTTGATGTACCTATCAATACGGCCCGGGGATGAATCGCAGCGAATAAATGCCAAACCCTTCGGTGAAACGACGTATTGGAGGTTACAACGCGCCTGGAAGCGATAATTTCAGGTCGCTAAAAAGGGCCCTTAAATTGACTTGAGTAAACGGAAGGGAAGCATGAACAAAGCCTTCAGAAATGAGAGTACTCCTTCTAAAAGGATACCTACAATTCTGAAAGGAATGGACAGCAGCCACAGAAATGGGAAGAAGATCAGCAGGGCAATCGCCAATGGCCAGCAAAGCACAAGGAGAATGCACCAGAGAAGAAACTTTATCATGTACACCGTACAACAAAATGCCTGCCAGCAGAAATAGCGGCCTTCCTGGGGTGTTTTTCATACAACCCTATCCGACCGTGTACACCTTGTTGAACGCTGGCGAACAGTCTAGACCCAGATTTGTTTTGCAGCCCTGGTAAAATTGCCACCCAGAATCTTCCTGATGGTGGTATCGCTGTAATTCCTGCGTATGAATCCTTCCACAATGTCATAGGTCCGTCTGGGGTGGTCGATGCCTTCGATGCCAACGAGAAATTGATCGTTGGTATGCATGCGGTACTTCCTGGCTCGTTCAGGATCTGTCTCCTTAAACATCTTTTTTCTTTTCTCCAGATAGAGGGGATTGTCTTCCGTTTCGAGGTCGAAATCAGTACCGATCGCCGCGTGGTCGTCGCCAACGAGCTTGATGAGATAATCATAGTGATCCAGGAAATGCTCCACAGTAACCGGCTCTTCTCCCCTGACCATGAATCGGATTTCAGGGATCCCCATCACTCCGCCTTTGGCTGCAAGCTTTTTGATCATATCATCGGTTTTCGCTCGCGGATGACCAGGTATCAGCGAACGGCAATTGGCATGTGTGATAATCACCGGCTTGGATGATGCCTCAATGGCTTGGAGGGTGGTTTGGTCGCTGCTGTGAGAAACATCAATAGCCATACCTACCTCATTCATACGCTTCAGCACAGCAAATCCAAATTCAGTAAGTCCCTTGTCAACATCCTCAAAGCCGCCGGTGCCCAACCGGTTGGCATAGTTATAGGTGAGTTGTGAAAGACGTTGACCCAGTGAATGGAACAAATTGACATCATCGACGGTATCAAAATGCCTGGAATCCTGATAGGTGAGCATAACACCCGTTTTGTTACTGGCGTTAGCCCGCTCCATATCTTCCACTTTGTCAATCCTCATCAGGTATTGACTGTTGTAAGAAATGAACCTGTTCCATTGAGTAAAGTATTCCAATGATGATGCACGTGTTGGCCTTGCATGACCCAGTGCGAAGACATCAATCCCGGAGGCTTTGAATGCAAGCGCATCTTCATACTTGAATACGGAAGGGTCCTTTAACCAATCCTGAAGAATGGGTGGCGTGCTGAATTGGTTCCATGCAAACTGATTGAGCAAATCGACGACCATGCTTTCGCGGACAAGGTCGATGGCGCGGATGGAATACGTAATGTCGCCTACCAGTACTTTGCCGAAATTGACATACGGCAGTGCGATGAGGGGTACCAATGCCTTCGTGGTCTTAAGAAATTCTCTGCGTTTCATTGGATCTAAAAATTTGAAATGTCATCTATAACAAATGGCTTTGAAGGGGCAATATTTACAATATTCAGTGTTCTCGGTTTGAACAAAAGGTTTTGAAGGGTCGAAAATTTCTTCGAGCAGTTGTTTCAGCCTGGCCTCAAACTCTGGCAATATGTCATTGACATCCGTTACCTCCTTGTAATTAAGGACAAGGTTCGGATGAAATTCATCGGCAAACAGGCTCTGTCTCCCTACAAGTCCTGGCACAATAGCGACCTGTCCTGCCTGGCTGGTCGATTTGTACAAGAGGGAATAAATAAGTGTTTGGAAGGCTGCCTTGTTACGTTTCTTTTTTCCTCCATCAAATAAGGACTCCACGCTATCGAAGTCCAGATCAGCTTTGCCTGTCTTGTAGTCAAGCACACGCACTGTATTGTCCTTGCGGTCAAGTCTGTCAATCTTGCCGCTGAGTATCACCCTGCCCGGAGCATGTTGAATGGGCACAAAGTGCTGCCACTCTCCACGTTCCAAACCTTCAATATAGAATGGTGTGTATGCCTTATCATGCTCCAGGACTTTCTCCACAAAACCTCGTATGACTTCGCGTGCCACCAGCGTTTGCCCTTCGTAAGCTACTTTTCGATTGGGGTCAAGTCCATAGTGCTTGATAAACGTCTCGTCGATCAATTGACGCACCGTCTCCTTATACTTGTCAAAGTCTGTTGATTGTATGAGGTTGCTTTTCTTTCGGTCCTGAATCCTACGGTAGAACTTCTCCATCACATCGTGAAGCAAATTCCCAAAGAGCCTGGCATCTACATAGTCCTCCACCTGATTGGCTTCACGCAGTTTTGCCAATTGTTTGAAGTAAAATTGTAAAGAGCAGTCGATGTACGAATTCAACGCCGAAGGTGAAATGCCTTTGAACCGGCTGCTGCCTTCGTTCAATCGAACCAAAGCTTCGAGAACGCCTGCATCCTTGTTAATGACAATCGGTTTAACAGGGGTGGGTTCAATGGGTGTATGAAGAATTTCTGGCTTTACTTTCCAGCCAGATTCAACCTGAAGTTGTTGCAGGAAGCGGCTCATCTCTCCCTGACCCAGAATATCCGGCTCGGTGTTGTAGAACAAGTGAATG
>JAEUUD010000158.1 GCA_016787625.1 Cyclobacteriaceae bacterium | reverse complement strand
GTGTATGCAGACGCGGGAGTACCTTGCTACTTTGGCGGAACATTGTTTGAGGCCTTCATTATCCGTGATCAGTTTGACGACTACAGGAAGCTGCTTGACACCTACAAGATGTCCTTTGCGGAAGTCTCTGACGGATCAATCGACCTCGACCATGACAAAAAGTGCGAGTACATCCAGAAGCTGAAATCACAAGTAACGGTCCTTTCAGAAGTGGGCTCCAAGGATGCCGACAAGATTATTCCTCCTTACCGATGGATCGAACTCATGCAGAAAGAGTTGGAGGCTGGCGCATGGAAGGTCATTGGTGAAGCCCGTGAGGGTGGCAATGTTGGTCTGTTCCGTGGAACGGGTGAAGTAAGGTCAGGCCTTGTGCAGGAAATCCTCACCAAGATCCCGTTCGAAAAGATCATCTGGGAAGCACCACAAAAAGCACAGCAGGTTTGGTTTATCAAACTTCTGGGCGCCAACGTCAACCTGGGTAATATCGCCCCGGAAGAAGTTGTACCGCTGGAAACCATCCGCCTCGGACTGCGCGGAGATACATTCCTTCACTTCCTTGGCCTTGAGCGCAAGCGTGACAATTCCACGCCGGCATTCCACAACGACTGAGCTGGCCTTTTCCAAGGCGAGGCAAAACCATCATGAGAAGACCCAAGGACTATCTGCTGCTTTACTTTAAAGGCGTAAGCATGGGCGGTGCGGATGTAATCCCCGGAGTTTCCGGTGGTACAATCGCTTTCATCACGGGCATCTACGAAGAACTTATCAACTCATTAAAGTCCATTGACGGCACTGCCATACGTCTCCTCCTCTCTCTCCGCATTGGCGAATGCTGGAAAAGGGTAAATGGAAATTTCCTTGTCACGGTACTTGCCGGAATTCTTACCAGTCTCATTTCGTTAGCGAGGTTAATGACTTATTTGCTGGAGTTTCACCCAATACCAGTATGGTCCTTTTTCTTTGGACTCATCCTGGTGTCTTCTCCGCTCATTATGAGGGATATCCATCAATGGTCCTTTTCAAGTGTACTTTCCTTCATCATTGGCGCCGTGATTGCCTATGCGATCACCATCCTTTCTCCCACCGAAACCCCCACCAATCTTTTCTTTATCTTTTTCTGCGGAGCCCTCGCCATTTGCGCCATGATTCTTCCGGGGATCTCCGGCGCGTTTGTCCTCCTGCTCATCGGAAAGTATGAGTACATGATCAATGCACTGATCGTCCTTGACTTTCCTGTCATCATCGTGTTCGCCACCGGCTGCCTCCTTGGCCTCATCGGTTTCTCACACGTCCTCAGCTGGATACTTACCCATTACAGGTTTCCAACCCTGGCTATGCTTGCCGGTTTTATGATCGGGTCATTGAACAAAGTATGGCCCTGGAAAGAGGTGGTTTCCTACAGGCTCAATCATGATGGCATTCAGGTTCCTGCCTTTGACAAGAGCGTGTGGCCAGCACGGTTTCTGGAAGTAAGTGGACAAGATCCACAGATCTTCTATTCAATTCTTTTTGCTGCGGCAGGCATATTCCTTGTCGTGGCCATTGAAAAAACAGCGTCATATCTGCGTTCAAAACAATAGAACATGGAAAAGAAATTTGGCTTAATCGGCTCAGTTGTCAGTCACTCCTTCTCCAAGGCATACTTCGATGAAAAATTTTTTCAGGAAGAACTGCGTGACTACCATTATGAACTATATGCTCTTTCCAGCATTGACGAACTGACGAAGCTCCTCAATGACAATCCTGAATTGTGCGGTCTGAATGTGACCATCCCATATAAAGAGCAAGTGATGAAGTTCCTTTCAGGAATAAGTCCGGATGCCAAAACGATCGGAGCCGTTAATGTTATCAAGATCAAGGGCAAGGAACTGATGGGCTTCAACACCGACAGTGATGCTTTCATGGAGACCGTAGAGAAGTGGTTCCCGAAACCTGCAGGATCGCAGGCTTTGATTCTCGGCACAGGCGGTTCGGCGAAGGCGGTGCAGGTGGCCCTTCAGCGGTTGAGCATTTCCTACAAGCGTGTATCGCGCGAAGAAGGCCAGGGTGACTATGTCTACGCAGAAGTGGACAAGAAATCGAAAGTCCTTTCCGGCTTTAATCTCATCATCAACACCACGCCGCTAGGGATGACACCTAACACCAACGCCTTCCCTCCCATCGGATATGAATCCCTCGGAGCAGATCATTACGTCTACGACCTTATTTACAACCCTGCCCGCACACTTTTTCTTCAGAAAGCAGAAATGCACGGATGTACCATCAAGAATGGACTCGAAATGCTGCACGTTCAGGCTGAGAAATCCTGGAAGATCTGGAATAGGCCGTAGGGAGAGGGTTTAAGTTCAAAGTTCAAGGGTCAAGGGTCAAGGATCAAGGATCAAGGGTCAAGGTTCAAAGGTTCAAGGTTCAAGATTTAGTGGAACTTTGCTCCCTTGAATGGGCTCTTCTTCAGGTAGCTGATCATCGTCGAAAGCTGTTTACTGATTACCTCAACATCTGCTTTTAGTTCAACAAAACTCCCTTCAGGGATGTAGCCTCGGTCAAACGCTGAATAAAGTTGTGACAGAACTTCTCCTGCAGAGCCCCTGACCCTTAATTTGCAGGATGGATTTCGAACTCGTCAGCGAATACACCCCTACAGGCGATCAGCCTCAAGCCATTGAAAAACTGACCAAGGGACTGAGGGATGGTGAACAGCACCAGACACTCCTTGGTGTCACAGGATCGGGTAAGACTTTCACCATGGCCAATGTGATTGCACAAACTCAGCGGCCAACCATTGTGCTCAGTCACAATAAGACCCTCGCAGCTCAGTTGTACGGAGAATTCAAGCACTTCTTCCCATCCAACGCTGTCGAGTACTTCATCTCCTATTACGATTACTATCAGCCTGAGGCCTACATCCCGTCCTCCAACCTCTACATTGAAAAGGATCTTTCGATCAATGAGGAGATAGAAAAACTCCGTCTGAGCGCAACATCGTCGCTACTCACAGGTCGACGGGATGTACTGGTCGTCGCATCAGTATCCTGCATTTACGGTATCGGGAACCCGGAGGAGTTTGGCAAAAATAGAATTCAACTGGCCGTTGGTGAAGTGATTGCCAGGAACAGGCTGCTTTTTTCCCTGGTCGATATTCTCTACAGCCGGACCGAAGTGGATTTCAAACGAAGCACATTCCGCGTCAAAGGTGATACGGTGGACATTTATCTGGCCTACGCCGACTACGCCATCCGGGTCTACTTCTTCGGGGATGAGATAGAATCCCTACAGCGCATTGATCCAAAGACCGGAAAGCGCATTTCTGATGAAAAAATGGTCACCATCTTTCCTGCCAACCTCTTTGTGACTGGCAAGGAAGCGCTGAACCTCGCCATCAGGGAAATTCAGGACGACATGGTGCTACAGGTTCAGATGTTTGAGCAGGAGAAAAGACACCTGGAAGCAAAACGATTGAAAGAACGTACCGAGTTTGACCTGGAAATGATGAGGGAACTTGGCTATTGCAGTGGTATTGAAAACTACTCGAGGTACTTTGACCGCCGACAAGCCGGAGCACGTCCGTTCTGCCTGTTGGACTACTTTCCTGACGACTACCTGATCGTTATTGACGAGAGCCATGTGACCGTACCTCAGATCAGGGCCATGTGGGGAGGTGACAGGTCAAGGAAAGTCAATCTGGTCGACTTTGGATTCCGTCTGCCTGCCGCCCTGGACAACAGGCCGCTGACGTTCAATGAATTTGAATCCCTCACCAACCAGGTGGTGTATGTCAGCGCCACACCCAGTGAATATGAACTTCGGAAGTCAGAAGGTGTCGTGGTGGAACAACTCATCCGTCCTACAGGACTGCTGGACCCTGGCATCCAGGTACGACCTAGCAAAAACCAGATCGACGATCTGCTGGAAGAAATTGATGAGCAGGTGAAGAAACGTGAACGGGTGCTGGTGACGACGCTCACCAAGCGGATGGCTGAGGAACTCACCAAATTTCTTGAGCGAGCGCACGTCAAGTGTCGATACATTCATTCGGAAGTAACGACGCTGGACAGGGTGGAGATCCTGCGCGAGCTGAGGTTAGGAATATTTGACGTTCTCGTGGGTGTCAATCTCCTGCGCGAAGGGTTGGATCTTCCGGAAGTGTCATTGGTAGCCATTCTCGACGCCGACAAGGAAGGTTTCCTCCGCAATCAACGTTCGCTGGTGCAAACCATCGGGCGGGCAGCGCGCAATGTGAATGGCCGTGTGATCATGTATGCCGATACCGTGACTGAATCCATGCAGCAGGCCATTGATGAAACAGACCGGAGAAGAAAGATCCAGCAGGACTACAACCTTGCCAACAACATCACACCACAGACCATTGTTCGCTCAAAAGATTCCATCCTGTCGCAGACGGCTGTGGCCGATTCAAAGAAATCAGTCAAGAAGTACTACGTTGAAAACGAAGAGAAATCTTTGGCAGCCGATCCTGTGGTCGCTTTCCTTGGAAAAGAGGACTTACTGAAGATGGCTGACCAAACGCGAAGAGCGATGGAAAAGGCTGCCAAAGAACTGGAATTCATGGAGGCAGCGAGGCTTCGTGACGAGTATCTGGCGCTTCAGCAGTTGATAAAAGAAAAAGGCTGACATGAGCGTCAGCCTTAATAAAATTACCTTTTAGGAAGCTATTTCCCGGCAAACCTTCTCGCCACTTCATTCCAGTTAACCACATTCCACCAGGCAGTAATATAATCCGGCCTGCGGTTCTGGTAGTTCAGGTAGTAAGCATGTTCCCATACATCGAGGCCCAGGATGGGGGTTCCCTTTACTTCAGCAACATCCATCAGGGGATTGTCCTGGTTGGCTGTTGAGGTGATGGCCAGCTTGCCTCCACTGTCCTTGATGAGCCAAGCCCAGCCGGATCCAAACCGGCCTGTTCCTGCTGCCGCAAATTTGGTTTTGAATTCATCGAAGCTGGTGAATGCCGCGTTGATGGCGTCGCCAAGAGCACCTGATGGCGCACCTCCTGCATTCGGGCCCATGATGGTCCAGAAAAGACTGTGGTTATAATGTCCGCCACCATTGTTGCGAACCGCTGCGGGCTGCTTGGAGATGTTTCTACAAATATCCTCAATGCTCATACCTTCTTCCGGCTTACCGGCCACGGCATTGTTGAGGTTGGTCACATAAGCATTGTGGTGCTTGCCGTGATGAATTTCCATTGTACGGCTGTCGATATGGGGCTCCAATGCATTGCTCGCATACGGAAGCGCGGGAAGTGTAAATGCCATGGCTATGTTCTTTGGTTTGTGAATTCAAATATAACAACCGCGTAACCCTGCGGAAAGTTTGTGCCTGTCTATATTCCCTCAAAACGTGTCAGAAATTGCTTTACGCAATTAATATTTTGCAACAAGGTCACCCAATGTTTTGATTCCGCCTTCAATTCGGCTGCTCCAGGGAATACCAAAACCAATCCTGAAGCAATTGGCAAATTTACCGCTGGAGGAAAAAATCTGTCCCGGCGCGATCCCAATTCCATGCTTGAGGGCCCGTTTGTGTAAAGCATATGAATCGAGACGCCGATCGAGCTCTAGCCAGAGCGCAAAGCCGCCACCTGGCCTGGTCATGCGCGTGTCTTCAGGAAAATGTTCTGCAATTGCCTGAATGTATCGCAGGCTCTGAGTGTGAAGTGCCTTTCTGAGGTGACGCAGGTGAAGTTCGTAACGGCCATTGGCCAGAAACAAGGCAATCGCCGACTGCGCCAGGGTGTTGGTGGAGACATTGTTCATCCGCTTGAGGCGAATGATCTGCTCCTTGTACCTTCCGGGAATGACCCAGCCAATCCGATATCCTGGTGCCAG
>JAEUUD010000157.1 GCA_016787625.1 Cyclobacteriaceae bacterium | reverse complement strand
GTTTCAGCCAGCAAGATCATTGATTTGATGCTTCTCAATGCCTCAAGCTCTTCCTTGTTCTTGGCGAGCATGGCCTTCTTGATGTCGTTATCGATGGTGGCTTTCAGTGACATGATTTGTGTAATTTCGCTTCAAAGTTATCGAACGAAATCCAGTATTCACAAGTGACCCGTCTGAGTGTCAATATCAACAAGTTCGCGACCCTTCGCAACGCGCGTGGCGCTAACAATCCGGATGTTGTGAAGGCGGCCGTTGACTGCGAAAGGTTTGGTGCTCAGGGCATCACCGTGCACCCTCGTCCAGACGAAAGGCACATTCGACATGCCGATGTACTTCAGTTGTGTAAGGTCGTCAGCACAGAATTCAATATAGAGGGATATCCCGATGCGCGTTACCTGCAATTGATCCGTGAAGTAAAGCCAGCACAAGCAACGCTGGTGCCCGACCCTCCGGGCGTGCTCACCTCCAATGCAGGCTGGGATACTGTGAGTCAAAAAGATTTTCTAAAGAAAACTGTTGGGGAGATCAAGTCCATGGGTATTCGCGTTTCACTCTTCGTTGACCCATCGGAAAAAATGGTTGAGGGTGCGGCAAAGGTTGGAGCAGACAGAATTGAGCTTTACACCGAACCATATGCAGCCAATTACCACCGCGATCGCGACATGGCTGTTGCTCCATATGTAAGGGCAGCAGCACGTGCCCGGCAACTGGGTATTGGATTAAATGCTGGTCACGATCTGGACCTTCAAAACCTGAAATTTCTCCGACAGTCCATTCCCGCTCTTGATGAGGTCTCCATTGGGCATGCACTGGTTTGTGATGCCCTTTACCTCGGCCTTGAGAATACCATTCAGTTATACCTGCGCGAACTCAAATGATGCGGCATGGAAGATCAGAAACCAGACGCTGGATCGGGATCATGGAGTAAGCGATTGGCCATTCTGTTCGGTGTATTGTTTGCCATTTTCTGGTCACTGGGCCCCTTCTTCTTCTGGACACCGCTCCTGCTTTCCATCTATTTTGCCTTCCTGGCTTTTTACAACTCGCGTGTTCTCTCCGATTGGATTTCAGGTGCCCGGTCTTCATTTGGCCAGCCTGCATCTTCCAACACATACCAACCACCCAGGCAAGCGACTGCCGCTGGCCCGGCACAGGATTCGGTTCGCCTGATCGCTATGGGGTTCAAGGTTTTCAAGTGGTTGATGATCGGCATCGCCGGGATCACCATCTTGTTATTCTTCATCGGTCTGTTTGCCGGTGAAGAGTCACCTCAACAAGAAGAAACCATTCAGGTGAACGACTCCGAAACAGATGATGGCACGACGATGTGGAATGAAAAGGGTAATGCGGCGCTTGCCAATGAAAGATATGATTCTGGCATCTACTATTACGACAAAGCCCTGGCCATCGATAAAGAGAATGTGTACGCCCTGTACAACAAAGGTCTCGCATACACACTAAAACAGGACTACCGTCGTGCCAATGCGATGGTACGCCAGTGTGTCCGCCTTCATCCGGATTACAATCCTGCCTGGTGGTTGCTTGGATACAACTATGACCTGACAAGCAACACCGATTCTGCCGTTTACTTTCTGGAAAAAGCATATCTCAATGACTATGGCCAACCAGAATTCCTGCAGTTGATGGCAGAGGTGTACCTCAAGAAGGGTCGTCGTCAAAATGCGTTGGAGGCTTATGGCAAGCTGGTGACGATGGATACTACACGTGCCGATGTTTTTCTTAAGATGGCTGAGCTCGATCCATCAAATGCCGATGACTACCGGCGTAAGGCGAAAGCGCTGAAGGATAACTGAAGCTAATTCCTGAGAAGGACCTTCAGGCAATGATCCTGCCTGCCGGAGAAAACAGTATACCCTGCTGCTCCTTCCTCCAGTTTCATGCGATGGGTAAAAATGGAAGCGATGTTGTACTTTTTCTCTTGCACCAGCGGAATCAGCTGCTCCATCATATAGCGGGCCGGACAACGGCCGATCTTGTACGTCAGGTTCTTGTTATATGCTTCCACGGGTGAGAACGCCAGGTGATCATCATTGCAGACACCGACAGACGCGACGACTCCGCCAGGTCGCACCAGATCAATCGCTGTTCTAACAGCCTGATAACTACCCACAGCCTCCATGACGCCATCTGCACCACGGCCTTCGGTGAGGTCACGGATCATGTCAGTCACAGGATCATTCAAGGCATGCAAGGCCGTCGCGCCAAAATCCCTCGCCTTTGCAAGCCTTTCGGGCACCGTGTCAATGGCAATAATGTTTCGGGCTCTCAGGTTCACGGCTCCCAATACTGCCATCAGTCCGACAGGTCCGCATCCGACGACCACATACGTTCCTGTCTCTTTCACTTCGGCCTGCCTGGCACAAAAAAATCCTGTTGACATTACATCGCCGAGAAGTAATGCTTCTTCTTCACGAATCCCTTCAGGGATTTTCATCAGTGTACTTTCGGCCAAGGGAACCCTTACATACTCTGCTTGTCCTCCGTGGAGGCCATGGCCCTTCTCCACCCATCCAAAAAGCTGGCTTCTTACACATCGGCACGTAAGGCCACTTTGGCAATAAAAGCAAGTCCCACAGCTGGTTGTGAACGGGCTCATGACCCGATCGCCGATGTTGAGCTTCCGGACAGAATTGCCTGTCTCTACAATTTCTCCGGCAAATTCATGGCCCATGGCGGTGCCCCGGTCTATTCCTTTTTCTCGTTCATGGTACACGTGCAGGTCTGATCCGCAGATGGCACAGGATGTCATCTTTATTATGACATCGCCAGCGGATTCAATCTTCGGGTCGGAAACCGTCTCGAAAGTGATCTTTTCCTTTCCCTGGAACGTGAGTGCCTTCATGGAAGGTTGATTAACTGAACAGGTTGTTCAATTCAAGGTCAACGCGACTCACAATATTGGAGAAGTCTTCGCGGCTGCCAACAAAGTCTGTGCGGTCGATATCAACGACGAGGAGTTTGCCATGCTTGTAATTGTTGGTCCACTTCTCGTAGTGCTCGTTGAGGTTCTTGAGATACTCCAGCTTGATGTTAAACTCAAAGTCCCTGTTTCTCTTTTGGATTTGCTGAACCAACTTTGGGATATCCGCTTTAAGGTAAATGAGCAGGTCGGGTGGCTGAACGAAATTGATCATTGAATGAAACAAATCGAGGTAACTCTGGTAGTCCCGGTCATTGATGTGCCCGCTGGCATGAAGGTTTGAGGCGAAGATGTAGGCATCTTCATAGATGGTCCTGTCCTGAATGATCGTCTTATCACTTTCCCTGATTTGGCGAACCTGGTTGAACCGGCTATTGAGAAAATAAATCTGAAGATGAAAAGCCCAACGCTTCATGTCATCATAAAAGTCCCGGAGATAGGGATTATTATCCACCGATTCGTAAAGGGGAATCCACCCGTAGTGTTTCGATAGTTTTTCAACAAGCGTTGTCTTGCCTGAGCCGATATTACCGGAAACTGCGATATGTTTGATCGAACTCATGAGCCTGTCATTATAGTCACGTTTGAAGATCGCTGAATAATTGACTTCAGGCAAGCAAAAATCAATTTAGCAGCACGTCGTCGAACATAATGACTTCTTGCCCCTGATTGCCATGCACCTGGCAGTGGTTTGGTTGAAATTCCTGATCTTCGCCGCTATGAATTTCGTTCGGATGCTACCCGTCATTCTGGTGGTTATGGCCTGTGCCGACAAACAGGAGGAGTGCGTATTCGTCCCTGACACATCCGGGGTAGTTGTCGATTTGAAATTCCAATCACTTGAAGATTCCCTGCCAGCCATTACCTCGAAGGAACAGCTCATTCGTTTTATGACAACGCATGCTGATGCACGTGACTATTTCTTCAGCAGGGCAGCATACCCCAGTGACTCTGCTTTTATCAATCTCCTTTTTAATCGGTTCACCAATCCACATATTGACACCCTTTTACAGGAAACACACCGCGTCTTTGGTCATGGCGATGAACTTCGTCGCGAGTTCCTTCTCGCCTTCTCCAACATGAAGTACTACTATCCTGACTTTACACCTCCTAAAGTTGAGACCTTTATCAGTGGACTGGAAAGCGACCTGTATGTTACCGATTCTGCCGTTTTTATCGGGCTCGACTATTTTCTTGGGAATGATGCCAGGTTCAGACCCAACAATATGTACGACTACATGCTGCGACGGTATACCAAATCCTTCATTGTCCCTTCGGTCATGCTGTTAACCGGTGTTGATACCCGATTCAATAAAGTCAATCCTGAAGACAGGACCGTTTTGGGTGAGATGATCGCCTATGGCAAAGCCTACTACTTTGCCAAACGAATGCTTCCCTGTACTGCCGACAGCCTGCTCATCGGATATTCAGCAAAGGAGTTTGAGGGTAGTGTGAAGTTTGAGAACCTGATCTGGTCAAGGCTGGTACAGGATGAAGTGCTTTATGCCACCAGTCACCTGGTGAAGCAGAAATACCTTGCAGAGCGCCCAAAAACCATCGAAGTCGGAGAAGAATGTCCTGGGCGTATCGCACAATGGGTAGGCTGGCGGATCGTTGATTCTTATATGGCTTCCCACCCTGAAACCACTCTTCCGCAGCTGATGGAGATGGTGGATGCTCAACAACTCTTCCGCGATTCGGGGTATAAGCCGCAATTGGTAAAGGTCCCCGGTAAGGCAAACGCGCCTTCCATGTAAAGCCTTTGTAAAGGCGATGTAAAGGCCTCTCGGCGGTCAACGCATGTCCGGAAATCCTCGTTATGGGATGTTGAGGCGGACCTTTTTTTCGCTAAAAGTTGAAACTTTCGGCATTTGAGGAGTATCCTACTTTGCGGAATTGTTCTTGAAGAAAACCTTAACCTGAGTGCTCATGATGACCAAAAGAAATTACCTGATAGGATCAGCCGGTCTGATACTGATGTTGATCGGCTATTTTGTTGTCCGCGGGAGCCAGGATGACAAGACCTCAGATATCCTTTCTGTTGTCAGAAAGGGTCAGTTCCGGGTCGAAATTGAGACAACCGGAGAGCTTGAAGCCAAGAACTCTGTTAAAATCCTCGGCCCGCAGCAACTACGTAATTTTCAGATCTGGCAGGTCACCATTCAGAATATCGTGGATGAGGGAACGGTGGTGAAGAAGGGCGACTGGATTGCAACACTTGACCGCTCGGAGTTCCAGAAGAAATTTGTTGACAAGCAGATTGAACTTGAAAAGGCCAACTCAAAGTTTGTTCAAACGCAATTGGACACCACACTTCAGCTCCGTCAAGCGAGGGACGAACTCATCAACCTGAAGTATGGCACCGATGAAAAGCAGATCATACTTGATCAATCTCAATTTGAACCTCCTGCAACCATAAAGCAAGCAGAGATTAATCTTGACAAAGCCAGGCGCGCTCACGAACAAGCCCTGGAAAACTATAAGATCAAGAAGAATCAGAACTTCGAAAAAATGCGCGAGGTAGCCGCAGAATTGCGGAAGGTTCAGGGTGATTTCAACAACATGACGGCCGTACTCCAGTCTTTTGATGTGAAGGCGCCGGAAGATGGCATGGTGATTTACCAAAAAGGATGGGATGGCAAACCCATCAAAGCTGGTTCCCAGATTCAAATGTGGGAGCCAACCGTAGCAACATTGCCTGACCTGACCAAGATGATTTCCAGAACGTATGTGAATGAAGTTGATGTGCGCAAAGTAAAACCAGGTCAACGCGTTGCCGTTGGTCTTGACGCATACCCCGACAAAAATCTTTCCGGAGCCGTCGTCCAGGTGGCTAATGTGGGTGAACAGCGTCCCAATTCTGACGCAAAGGTTTTTGAGGTTCGGGTTGAGATTGACGGTACCGATCCTACACTTCGTCCTTCGATGACCACCAGCAACAAGATCATTGCCAGCGTAACAGACAGCACA
>JAEUUD010000156.1 GCA_016787625.1 Cyclobacteriaceae bacterium | reverse complement strand
TTGTATTCGCGTTGCTTGCCCGGAATGGTTGCCGATGTTGCCACACCAACAACGGATGGGCTCTTCTTCAATTCATCACGGAACACATCAATGGCTGAATTGAATGCCTTTCTGTCGCGTGACGCGATACCCGGACGCTCAACGACCAGTACCTGATCAATGTTCACACCCAGGTCCTTGCTCATCATGAAGTTCAACTGGTCATAGACGATGAACGTACCCGCGATCAGCGCTACTGAGGCGACAAACTGAACGACCACCAGCGACTTCCGTAACAGAATTCCGCTAAGGCTATTCTTCAGCTTGCCCTTGAGGACAGACACCGGTTTGAATGATGAGAGTACAACGGCGGGATAAAATCCAGACATAAAGGTCCCCGCTATCCAAACGATAGCCATCAACCCTATAAACCACGGCTGGAACAGGTTCGAGAGGCTCAATGATAGACCTGACAAAGAGTTGAAGGCAGGCAGAACAGCAGCTGCAAGGCCAAGGGCAATCGCTATGGCGAGGAAATTGATCAACCCCGACTCCACGATAAACTGACGGATCAGCTGGAACTTGAGCGCACCCATCACCTTCCTCACCCCTACTTCTTTGGCGCGCTCAAGCGCCTTGGCTGTTGACAAGTTGATATAATTGATCCATGCGATAATGACCACAAAAAGTCCGATCATGCTGAGGAAGTTGACAATCTTCTCATCACCATTTGTCTCAGGTTCTTCTGCCAGGTTCGAGGTAAGGTGGATCGATTCAATTGGCTGCAGCAACAGCACATCCAGTCCGTTGCGTTGTTTGTTTTCTGGTTTGTACTTATCCACGATGGCAGGAAACTTCGCCTCGAGTGCTTTGGTGTCTGCGTCCGGGCGAAGGCTCACGTATGTGAACATGTCTTTCCTTCTCCAGCCATCCCTGTACCGCTCAACCGCCCAGGTTCCCCGCGGATAAAGCGACGCGTACGAAAACAGGACATCAAATTTTAGGTGCGTATTCTCCGGCAAGTCTTTGAAGACCCCGGTGATCTTTACCAACTCATCCACAAAATCATCATCCTGAAGTCGCAGCGCCTTCCCGATGGGGTCCTCATTGCCAAAATACATCTTCGCATACTTCTCCGAGATCACCGCGTTGAATGGCTGGGCTAAAGCTGTCACAGGGTCACCAGCAATCATCGGATATCCTATCATTGGCAGGAACGCTGAATCTGCATACATGAAGTGCTTGTGCTTGAAGGCGACGGGGCTTGGCGTGGCGGCTTCATTGGTGATCACAATGTTGTTCTTGTATCCCATGTTGTACAGCCGGGTATACCCGGTCACCTCGGGAAACTCGCGTAGCAGGCCCGGGCCAACACCTGGGTAGTTTTCGGCACTGGAAAAGATGAGTTCGTTGTTCAGGTAGGCATCCAGCCTTACGCGGTAAATGTTCTTGCGATTGGGAATAAAATCTTCATAACTCCTTTCAAAGTAGACATACTGGGCAATCAGCAGGAACACCGTCATGCCGATGGACAGGCCGAGGATGTTAAGGGTTGAGAAGAATTTGCTCTTGATCAGGCTGCGCCAGGCGGTGAGGAGAAGGTTGCGGTTCATGTCAAAGTCAGGTGGTTACTACTACTTTAAGACTTGAATAGCCTGAAAAGGTTACACCAGGTCCGTCCGGGGACCCAAAATAGGGGATGAATTCCCAAAGGAATTGTTAAATCCGGGATGTCAGCCCTTAAAAACAAACCATCATTGTCCTGAATCGTACTTAAGCAAAACATAAACGACCATGTGGAGAAGTTATCTTTCAACAGCGCTACGGAGCTTCGCAAAGAACAAAGCCTCCCTCGTCATCAACCTCTCCGGCCTGGTATTGGGATTTACCAGTTTTGCCGTGATCGGCTTGTACATTCATCACGAGCGCAGCTATGATGCCTTCCATGTCAAATCAGATCGAATCTATCGTGTCACGCATAACGAGAAAGCGGGCACCCCTCCCGGCACGCGGCATGTAGCCAACGTCGGACCACCCGTAGGGCCAGCTCTGAAGGTCACCTTCCCCCAGATTGAAGATGCTGTGAGGTTCAGGTCGACGCCTGAGCGAATCGTCGAGTCCGGCGACAAACAATTCTATGAAGGCCGAATGTTCTACGTTGATCCTTCCGTGTTCAACATCTTTTCGTTCAGGCTTGCCAAAGGTGATGAACAGACAGCGCTTTCCTTACCCAACAATATTGTGGTCACAGAAGAAATGGCCCGCAAGTACTTTGGCAATGATGATCCTCTTGGCAAGACCCTTACCATCGACCACGTCACCGAGCTGAAGGTAACGGGCGTGCTGGCGCCATTTCCGGACAACGTCCATTTGCGATTTGACTTTCTGATGCCGTTTGAAGCCTTCAAGGTCCCTTTCGGCTACCCGGTTACTCTGGAGTCATGGGGTTGGATATCGTTTCATACCTATGTCCTTCTGAATCCTGGCGAAAATGCTGCTGCCCTGCAGGCTCAACTTCCTGAATTTGTAAGGGCTCACTGGCCGCCGGATAGAGCAGAGAAATTTCGGATGGAGCTCCAGCCTTTACGCGATATCTACCTGGGTGACGTAAAGCATGAAACGGTTGCTGGCGGCAACAAGACATACCTTGTCGTGCTGGCACTTGCCGGGCTAATGATTCTTGCCATCGCTGGATTCAATTTTGCCAACCTGTTCAGCGCGGCCAGCGCTTCGCGTGCAAAAGAAATGGGTGTTCGTAAAGTGATCGGCGCCCGAAGCAAATCCGTTGTGGTCCAATTGCTGGGTGAGTCACTGATGATATCCGTGCTCGCTGCGTTGATATCTTTACTCATTCTTCCCTTGATCGAGACGCTGTTGCCATCGGGCCTGCATGTTCAGGTGTCAGCCAGCGCCATCCCCTATCTCTCGGCCATTGTTGTTGCCGTGGCGATCTGTATTGGTATCCTGGGTGGGCTCTATCCCTCCTTTTTTCTGTCGTCATTCAATATGCACAGTCTGCTGAAGGGTACTTTCCGCACAGGTAAGCAGGGACGTTCCATCCGCTCAGGTCTTATCCTTGCCCAGTTCAGTGTTTCGATCATGCTGGTTGCTGCTGTTTTCATTGTGGGTGATCAGGTCAACTACCTGCTGACGAAAGACCCTGGCTATACAAAGGATGAACTGGTGCTCTTGAGACTGCCTGGCGATCAGCTTGCACGGCGTTATCCATCATTGAGAAATCAGTTGCTCAGCAATTCCAACGTGACAGCGGTGAGTGTCGGTGGAGGAAGGATGGATGGTGATAACGGCAGTGTTCCCATTGTGGTGGAAGGTGTGACACCTGAAAATGGTACACCGATGGCCATCGACGCGGTGACATTCAATTTCTTCAAAACCATCGGCATCACCATGCTGAGCGGAAAGGAGTTTTCAGAAACATCTCCAGCAGATACCCTCAACGGCGTGATCATCAACCAGTCTGCAGCGCAGCATTTCGGATGGACACCTCAAACCGCCATCGGCAAGCAGATGCGGGTAGGGAATTTTGCAGGCAACAAGGAAGTCATCGGTGTGATCCCTGACTTTCACTTCGGCCCCTTGCACAACAAGATTGCGCCATTGGTTGTCAGTTATCCGCGCACACAACTTCAGGATGTATATGTGCGCTTTCAGACAAGTAATCTTTCCCAACTAATTGAATCGATCCGCTCTGACTGGGCAGCCGTTGTTCCTGATTTGCCTTTTGATTTCGTCTTCCTCAGCGATCACCTTGCCGGTCTTTACAGGTCTGAGGAGTCGTTCCTGCTCTTGTTCCGCCTCTTTGCCGTCATCTCCATTGCGATAGCATGCCTTGGTCTCTACGGCCTCATCAGTCAGGACATTGTGTACAGGGTCAAGGAAGTAGGGATCCGGAGAGTGTTTGGAGCTTCAGAGGCCGGTGTAACCTTCCTGCTCCTCAGAAAATTTGTCATCATCATCGCCCTTGCCAACCTGGTCGCATGGCCCATTTGCTGGAAGCTGATGAATCAATGGCTCAGTGAGTTTAGCTATCAGCAGCCAATGAATCTGCTTATTTTCCCTCTGTCAGGTATACTGATTCTCTTTATTGCTATCGGCACCGTTGGCTTTAAAACCATACGGGCCGCGCAAGCCAACCCTATCAAGTCGCTCAGGAATGAATAGTGAGCAAATGGGTACCAACTAGTCTTTAAGAAACAGTGACTCCCTCATCAGCGACGTCGGCATACTGCCCGATTTGAGTAATCGTTCGTGAAACTCGCTGAGTGTGAAGGCATCTCCCTTCATCTTTTTGTAATCCTCCCTCATTCGGAGAATCTCCATCATGCCTGTAAAGTAGCCAATGAAATAGCCCGGTGCCGCGCTGCAAGCGTCTACCTCCAGCTGAGAAGCCCACCGCAGGAAGCCCACCTGATCCGTCATCAGGGAGATCGCTTCTTCATAGGTCATCTTCCCGGTATGAATTCCCACGTCATAAATGACCCGTGCATTCCGCCATAACCTGAGCTGGAGTTGTCTCAACAATATCTTGTCGTTGGGGAAGAAACCGGTTTCACGCATGAGCTGCTCGTTGTATAACCCCCATCCTTCCGAAAACAAGCTAATGCTGTTGTTGCGGCGAATGGGTCTTGGGTTGTTGATCTGATAAAGGCCATGCACATGATGCCCGGCATATGTCTCATGTGGCGCTGTCACCATGATCACTCCCCAGTCATGCTCAACAAGATACTCCTGCTTCTTCTTGTCATCCCATTGGTCCTCAAACGGGTTGATGTGTACCTCCGACGTGTAAATGCTGTCCTTGTCCTTGGCCCTTGCGAAATTAAAATGACCGTAGTAAGATGTCTTCCTCAGGTACTCCGCCCGTTCGACAACAATCACCCGTTCCTTCCATGGTATCGGTATCAGGTTGTTTTTGATCACATGCTCCCGCGACTTATCCACCCATTCCTGATGGACCTCGATCATCTTGTGAGGATCAGGGTATTCATTCTTAATGTCAATGGCCAACTGTTGCCATGTCTTGTCTGGGTTAATTTTCTTTGCCAGCGCCTCCAGCTCTTTCACCGTTGCGTTGAATTGCGTCCATCCAAAAGCATACAGACTGTCTGCATCGAAGGGAAGCAGGTACTGCCCCTTCAGCATGGCGTTATAGTTGTCGGCACCAAGCGCAAAATTGCCAGCAGGCAATTTTGGAAGCTCGTTCTTAAGGAAAGCGAGATACTTTTCCAATGCGGCACGCGCCTCCCTGGCAGGAACGATCAGTGACTTCGCCTCAACCCCCGATGCTTTAATGAAGGCGGGTATCTCCTTGTCGAAAAGGACAAATCCATTCTCTGCCATGAAGACGCCAAGCTCCTGGAACCTCGGCACATAGACGCCTAATTGCGCCATGCCATTCGTCATTTGAATGGGCGCCAGCTTCAGACGTTTTTCAATCTGAGGAATTTTGTCTTTCAATTCACCAGGGCCATTCAGCAAACCAGCAATGCCGGTAAAAGTCATGTACAGGCGTGGGTCTTTTTTCCATGGCACATTTTTCTCCTGGTCAATCTCACGACCGACAAGGATGCTTTGCGCGAACTTCCAGTCGATGAGGTCATGGCCTTTCAGGGTTGTTGTATCGATCTCCCTTAGCTTGTGCAGCTGACTTTTGGTTTTTCGCAGGGCATCAGCAAAAGTTGATGTGCTCATTTCCTCCTGGGCCATTCCCTGTCCCCTGCCACGGGAAGGTGTCAATTCCTTGACAAAGTCATTAAACAGTTTGACCGACTCCGGTGAAGATTTCTCGACCTGCTTCTCCTGGGTGCAGCCAGCTGTCATCAGGATGATGAGGGTTGTTTTGATAAGGTTTATTTTCATAACACTATTGATCAAGACTGTTAAACAAAGCTTCCCTCAACAGGGATGTCGGCATGCTGCCGCCCTTGAGAA
>JAEUUD010000155.1 GCA_016787625.1 Cyclobacteriaceae bacterium | reverse complement strand
AGATACCTCTCAGATAGTGAGCGCCCGCTCATTTCCATGTTGGCCGAAAGGGGAATTGCTGCCATTCCACTGGTCTGGAATGATCCGGCGGTGGATTGGACTTTGTTCCGGGTTTTGATTGTCAGGTCAGTATGGGACTATCACCTGCATGCTGAGGCATTTCACTTATGGCTTAATGAGCGAACCAACCAGAGGATCATCACATGGAATTCCATTCCTGTCATCAGAAACAATGCGCATAAGTTCTACTTGCGTGACCTGCAATCGGCAGGTGTGAGCATCGTACCTACACTTTTCATCCCGCGCGGGTCAACCTCATGGAGGGAACAAATCATGACCACCGGTTGGCAGAAGATTGTCGTCAAGCCTGCGGTGAGCGCCAGCGGCTACCAAACCCACACCTGGCCGGTCACCGCGTTGTCCACGGTTGCAGACACCATTCAAAGCTTGTCAGATGCTCAGGACATGCTCATTCAGGAGTTTATGGCCGTCATTGAAGACCCTGGTGAGTTATCCCTGATATTTCTTCAAAAGCAATTTTCTCATGCCGTGAGAAAAAAACCTAAGCCAGGAGACTTTCGGGTTCAGGTCGAATACGGCGGCGACGCAGTGCCTGTTCAGCCAGACGATGCCATCATACGGTCAGCTCAGCAAATCCTGGATCGGGCTGGCAAGGAATTGCTTTATGCGAGGGTAGATGGCGTTATCCTCAACCATCAGTTTGTTCTCATGGAGCTTGAGCTTATTGAACCTGATTTGTTTCTTGATGCTCACCCGGAAGCAAGGAACAGGTTTGTCGATGCTATAGAAGAGGTCGTCAGGAGGCCTTTGTAAAGCCAGGCTTGGTCATCATGGAGATGCGTTGACCGGAAAGAGTAAAGTACTCTCCCATGACGTCGGCCGTCATGCATGAATGAACTGGCAGAATTCCAAGCACCATGCCAGGCTGAATGGTTGCCATATCTTCTGGGCTTACCTTCAGTACACCGTGTTCCTGCGACAATGACTTGAGGATCATGCCTGTCGGAAGAGACCAGCCATTTTCTGTCAACCTAACGGCCTGACCAAACATCAGGCTGCCATCGTCCTGCCTTAGAAAATCTTTCGAAAGATGAACGCCGCCACCATGGATAATCACTTCGTTTCGCGATGGGTACACGGCGACAACGGGACACGCAAGGGCAATGGCAATGTTCTCGTTTGTACAAGAGCCGATGCCTCGCTGCATGAGGTCATAGAACACAAAATTTCCTGGCCTGATCTCCTGCACTTCATTGAAATCAGATGCCGCGCTACATGTAGGGGTGTCTCCAACCGAAACGACAAGATCTGGATTCGTTGGCCTGTATTTCGCGGCCAACTTTTTCATCAACGCCGTTGTCTGCTGATGCACCTTGATGATTTCAGGGCCTGAGCGGCAAGAATAACTTTGGCCAGCGTGCGTGAGGAAGCCCTGGAAGTTTAGAAGTGGAGAAGCACTGATCACTGAGAGCAATTCATCAATCGTGGATGTATCATTGGCAGGTACGCCTGATCTTCCGTAGCCCGTATCAATTTCAATAAAGCAAGACACCTTCTGCTTCAATCCTGGGAGCATCTGTCGTAAACCATCTGCTGATACAATGGCCAGGTTGAGTTTGATGGACCCAGCCATCCTGTTGATTTCATCCACTTCGAGTGGATTGAGCGGGAAAGCCACGGTGATGTCCTTCCAGCCATCCGCTTCAAAATAGGCAGCCATCTGCACTGATGAAACGGTACAGGCTGTCACCCCCTCTTCCCGAAACCATCTCCCTATTTCTTGAGATTGGTGCGTCTTAAAATGAGGACGGAGGGATACGTGATTGCGTCTTGCTTTCTCCACCATACGGCGGATATTTGCTCGGCACCGCTTTTCATCCAGCAACAAAGTAGGGCGAACAATTTTCATGACTGGAATGATTGGCGAATCAACGCAGCAATAGCAGCCAGTTCTTCTGCAGGTAGTTTCAATTTTGGATTGGAGAAGTTGGCATCAGACATGGCATTCATCGGAATCAGGTGGATGTGTGCATGGGGCACTTCGAGTCCAAGTACAACGACGGCCACGCGGTTGCAGGGGATTGCTTTACGAATGGCTGTAGCGACCCTTTTGGCAAAGAGGTGCAGGCCTGTCAGGGTTTGATCGTCGAGGTCAAAAATATAGTCAACCTCCTTCTTGGGAATGACCAGCGTATGGCCGCGTGTGAGCGGATTGATATCCAGAAAGGCAAGGTACCGGTCATCTTCCGCAACGATGTGGCCTGGGATTTCCCGGTTGACGATTCTCGTGAAGATCGAAGCCATGACTATACACCGATAGCGGTGATTTCAAATTCGATGGTACCGGCCGGTGTCTTGATGGTGGCCATGTCTCCTTTCTTTTTTCCCAGGAGGCCTTTTCCAATAGGTGATTGCGTAGAAATCTTACCAGCCTTCAGGTCAGCCTCTTCTTCAGAGACCAGCATGTAGGTCATCGTTGCACCCGTTTTCTTATTCTTGATTGTCACTTTCGAAAGAATCGACACCGAATGGGTATCCAACTTACTCTCATCAATCAGTCTTGCGTTGGACATGAGGTTTTCCAATTGCGCGATCTTGGCTTCAAGGTGACCTTGTGCGTCCTTGGCGGCATCATACTCGGCATTCTCACTGAGATCCCCTTTGTCCCGCGCTTCCGCTATTTGCCGGGCAATATCTTTTCGGCCCTTCGTCTTCAGGGTATTCAGTTCCTGTTTCAGTTTCTCCAGTCCCTCTTTGGTATAATAGGATACACCCTTACTCATAACGACGCAATTAAGTCACCTTTGAAAATGATTGCCGGTGTGCAGCAGGCCAAAAAAATAACAACGGCTTCGTCGTTGAAACCGTTGTTGCACAGATCAAAGATACATTTTTTTATCAATCCCAACAACGCTGTTCATACTGCCACCAGCAAGGGTACCCGCTCATTGATCTCACGCTGAAGTTCTTCATCCAACTTCGCCAGGTAAAGTGTTTTTGCCTTCATCAATTGCTCTACAGTAAGACCTTTGGCACCACGTAAATCGGCCTTATACAAACTGGCATTCTCGAAGTCGGCTCCCATGAGGTAGCTGTTCTGCAAATCAGCTTCCATCAGATAGGCATTGGAGAAATTGGCCTTGATGAGAAAGGCATTCTGCAGCTGGGCTTTGATGAGAAAGGCGTCTTTGAAGTTGGCTCCGCTCGCATAGGCGTTGTGCATGTTGGCCTGGTTCAAATTGCTGTTCTCAAAATTGGCCTGGTTGAGGCGCGTACCTTCCAGGTTGGTTTCGATGAGCGATGAATTGGTCAGGTTGGCTGAATTCATATTCGAGCCAGTCAGGTTTACATAATTAAGGTTCGTGCGGGGAAGACATGAGTTCACCAGATTGATTTGTGAAATCTGATGGCGGTTCAGTCGTTTGATGTTGCCGACCGTTCTAAACGAGGCCTCATCTGACTCAAGCAACCGGAAGTCATCAATTTCATCCTGATAAATCCGGATACGCTGGCGAATCTCACCTCGCTGGTTAAGCCAGAACAGAAGGATACCGATAACGGCTATATCAAAGATCATCCCATGCGCTTCTGCCAGCACCTGGGCTCCAAAGCTCGCACTGTCGTCGATGTAGTAGGGTAAGCTCAATCCGACAACAACCAGGGTTACCAACGCCAGCACCCAGGCAGCTGTCACCAAAGGTTTCTCAACAATGTCATTGAACCGATCGATGATTCGATTCAGTACTTTTTGCACTGGATATGTGAGCCTCATGGACCAAATGTATGAGGCGGTCCAACCCTTAAGGGTGCAAAATGCCACCTAATCTTACATGGGTCTAAAATGTGAGAGGAAGGGCTAGAGCAGAACGGTTACCGTAAGGAAGTACATGGTTAGCCCCAGCAAATCATTGATGGTTGTTATAAACGGGCCTGACGCTACAGCCGGGTTGAACCCAAACCGATCAAGGATAAGGGGTGTAATTGTGCCGACCAGCGACGCAAAGACCACGACGCTGAACAAGGCGAGTGATACGACAAATGAAAGTTGTTGATTTCCAAAGAGCAGCCAGTTGCCGCCAAAGACCACCACAGAAAGGAAAAAACCATTCAGCAGAGCCACAAATAAAACCTTTGAAAGGCGCTTCCACAGGCCTTCATCCACGTATCCGGTGCTGGCAAGACTTTGTACAACCAGTGACGAGGATTGGATTCCAACATTACCTCCTGTAGCCTGAATCAATGGAACAAAAAATGCGATGGCCGTGATACGTGTCAGTTCCTCCTCAAAGAGTCCCATAAATCTCGCCGACAGCATCCCGCCAAAAATTCCAATCAGCAGCCACGGCAGGCGTGCACGGGTGTTCTTCCAAACGGTATCATCCTCTTCTACGTCTTCGGTAATACCCGACATCAACTGACGGTCTTCGTCGGCCTGCTCTGTAATGACATCAACGATGTCGTCGATGGTGATCCGGCCAACCAGCTGACCCTGCACGTTAACAACCGGCACAGACTCCAGGTCGTACTTCTTCATAATCTCCGCTACCTCCGTATCTGACAAGTAAGTTTCCACAGACACAACATCCTCAATGATGTCAGCTACTCTTTTATTGGCATCGGAGATAACAAGATCCTGAAGGGCCACCTTGCCGAGGAGCTTGTCCTGTTCATCAACAACAAAAACGGTATAGAATTTCTCGACCTGCTCAGCCTGCTTTCTAATTTCCTCCACGCATTGTACGACTGTCCAATGGTTGCGGGCCTTGATCAACTCCTTGGCCATGAGCCCCCCTGCCACGTTCTCATCATAGCGAAGGAGATCAATCACCTGTGTATGCACGACAGGATCCAGTCCGGAAAGCACCTCCTCACTGACTTTGATCGGGAGTTCATTGAGTATATCCGCCGCGTCGTCAGAGTCAAGCAGGTTGACGATGTTACTTATTTCGAGAGGTGTATACACCTTGAGGAAGGTCTTGCGCGTGTCGCTGTCAAGGTCCTTGATGATGGCGGCTCTGATCTCCAGGTCAAGGATGTCGAGGGTGTATTTGGACTCGTCCGCGTTAAACTCGTATAGCAGGGAGGTGATGTCAACAGGGTTGATATCCTTCAGGGAGTCGCGAATAAATCCGTTATCCTTCTGATCCAGCGCCTCCTGGAACCGGTCACGAAATTCTTTCGTCAATTCAAACTCTACGAACTCCTTCACCTTGTTCGATGCGCTGTGTTAAGAAAATATAGTCTTCGACAGAAAGCTGTTCAGGACGCTTGTCCATAAGATCCAGGCTTCCAACGGAACCAGGCAAATTTAGGTGTTTGAGTGCGTTGCGCAATGTCTTGCGCCGTTTTTGAAAGGCTTGCTTGACCACGGATCGAAACAGCTGTTCATCACATGGCAATGTCTTACGTCCGTTGCGTCCAAGGCGGATGACGGCCGACATCACTTTGGGAGGCGGGTGAAATACGCCAGGAGAAACTTTGAAAAGGAACTCCAGGTCATAGAAGGCCTGCAGCAAAATGCTGAGGATGCCGTATGTTTTTGTGCCCGGGCCTGCACACAGCCGATCAGCCACTTCCTTTTGCAGCATGCAGACAATTTCCGCGACCCGGTCACGGTGATCCAGCACTTTAAAGAATATCTGCGATGAAATGTTATATGGAAAATTGCCAATGATGGCGAATTCCTTCCCTCCCATTAATTGATCAAGCTCCGTCTGGAGGAAATCGCCATGCACAATCCGGTTTCCTAATTGCGGAAACTCCTTTTGAAGGTGGTCAACCGACTCACCGTCAATCTCGATCAGGCGGAGTGACTGAGGAAATCTGGGTAGTAACAAACGGGTGAGGACGCCGGTGCCTGGGCCGATCTCCAAAACAGGCATGGCTCCGTCGGGTCCTGCAGAAAGTGCCTGAACAATTTTGGCAGCAACATTGGTGTCCTTGAGAAAGTGCTGACCCAGAAATTTCTTTG
>JAEUUD010000154.1 GCA_016787625.1 Cyclobacteriaceae bacterium | reverse complement strand
CTGCCTGTCATCTCGCCTCAGGCGAGACGGGTTCGAGTCCCCTCGCCAGAGGCGAGGCTGGCTGTCCGGTCCGCAGAAATGAGCCACACAAGCGTGTGGTTTTTTTGTGCTCTCTCCCCAACCGAATCCCTGCTTACCTCCCCTGTTTCACAGGAATCAAGTACCTTCATACCGTCTGTGAAAAGGCTATCTACACCCCTAATTCTCTTATTGGCCCTGGCCACCGGGGCGTTTGCCCAGTTCGGCCCCAATCAGTCTGTCTATTCCGCCGGCGGCGGCGCTCTCATGGAGCTCGTTCATACCGCCGACCTCGACAAGGATGGGGATATGGATGTCATCAGCAAGAAGTGGAACTCCAACTACGCGATGTGGTTTGCAAACAACGGACAGGGCACCTTCTCTTCCGGCACGCAGCTTCCCTCCAGCAACATTGGCAAGATGGTTGCCATCCAAACCCTTGATTACGATAAGGACGGCGATCTGGATATCGTTGGGGCTTATCAAACAGGGACGGTTAAGCTGTGGACTAATTTTGGCTTTGGTGCCTTCACTAGTACTGTCAACCTTTCCACTACTGCCGCCACGATTACCGCATTGATCCCTGTCGATATCGACAGCGACGGCGACGACGATATTGCTGTCTCGACGAACCCGGATGACGCTTACTATTTCGAGAACAACTCGCCAGCCGCATGGGTAAAGAAGTCCCTGAACGTGGGGTCCACGGACTACCTGGCATTCTTCAGAACCTCACCCACTAATGTAGACGTCTATTCGGCCTCCAACTCTTCAAATCGTGAGATAAAGAAAAATGGTGTAACGATCGGACCCAGTTCGGGACCCTACACGATAAAGTTCATGAAGGCCACGGATCTTGACCGCGATGGCGACACAGATATTGTCCTGATGTTCGGAGCATTAGGGGTGTACGAAAACCTGGGCACCTCATTTAAGTACACCGTAATTGAAAACTCTCAGGGCATCAGCTATCGATCGGTAACAGTGTTTGACTACGACGGTGACGGAGACGAGGACATCTTTGCCGGCTGCTGGTTAGACTGCGGTATATTGCTTTTTGCCAACGACGGTTCAGGGACATTCACCAAAGTTGGAAATGTAGGGGGCGGCGCCATTCAGGAGCATGATCTCTCCAACGCTGACATCAATGGTGACGGGAAGAATGATCTTGTCTACAACAACGGCGCCTGGCACGAGATATTCTGGTTACAGAATAACCAGGAACAATTCCAGGGAATACTTGCTGACTTCAAAGTCGAAGGACAGTGCCCGGAAGTTCCTCTTCAGTTCAGAGGAACACCGCGAGGAAAAAATATAACTGAATGGCTTTGGAACTTCGGCGACGGAAGTTCAAGCACCGCTGTTGCACCTACCCACCAATATGCACTTCCGGGCAACTACACAGTTTCGCTGAAGGTGACCAACGCAGCAGGGCAGTCGCATACGCTCCCCAAAGTAGTGGCCGTCCAGTCAGCACCAGCGATGCCCAACCAGACTTTCAAGTTTTGCGGAACCTCGGGTATCCTGAAGCTCGATCCTGCATTTGAATATGAGTGGTTTTTCCCATGGAGCTCCACCCCTTACGCTACCGGACCCGAGCAGGAATTCTCATTCCCCATGACTGTTCACGTGACAAAGACTGATCCCACCACAGGGTGCACCACCAGTCCAGGCGTCATCACTGTTGAAAAGCACTCCTTCCCTCCTTTGCCAATTACCTCCAACGTGACAAGCCATGAAGGCCCTGCCGACTTGCTACTGACAAGCGGAGCATTGGGTAGCGACGTCAATGTGTGGACAAACCAGGAAGGAGATGTCCTCGCCACCGGATTGTCCTATCTCGCCTTCTTTGAAGAGACAACAACTGTTTACTGTCACTCTGTGAATGAAGCAGGTTGTAGCGGCGGCAGGAGCCCTGCCACTGCTTTTATTTATCCGGGACCAACACCGGCTCCTGCATTTACATGGGCGGATCCAACGCAAACAAATACATTCTCAGAGGGACATAGAATGATCAAGGATAAGAACTCCAACTATCTCGTTTATGGGGGCTGGTCCGATGGTTTGTATAAAGCGGGGAGTTTTACACTTGATGGCACAGCCGCCGGCGGAGACAGATTTCTTACCCGGTATACTGCCGATGGAACAGTGCTGAAGGCGATACACTTACTGAAGAATGTGAGCTACTACGTTTATGATCACGATGTAAAACTTGCGGTAGATCATGACAACAACACCTACATTACTTTTGGATTCTCTACCGAATTTACCTTCCTGGGGCATGACATTCCGGCAACGCCCAGTGGTTCGCCACAGTCCTATACGTTTGTTGGAAAGATTTCCGAAAGTGGCGGATACATATGGCACAAAGTAATCCCGAACAGTTCTAGCCTTATTACCTACCTCCCAAGTGGAGCTGCTGTGTTGGTTGAAGACACAGGGGCACTCTGCTTTGTTAGAACACTTTCCACAGCCACAGGTGATGTTGAAGGTCAGTTCACCGTTAATGACCTGGGTGGTTTCTTTTCGGCAAGTTCCGATGACGACGGCAACATCTACTTCGGCGGCTTTGGTAACTTGTCCAAATACTCTGCCGACGGCACCTTTCATTGGTCGAAGGTTATTGTGAACGCCTTCAATCCAAGCATTACTCATATTCAGTTTGATTCCAACCAGAACCCAATTATTTCAGGCTTTTTCTCCGTGACTCCGGGAGCTGAGGCCGATATCCTCGGCGAACGCATTGGCGGAGGTTCAGGTGGTTACCTTGCCAAATTGACACCCGATGGCGATCTCCTTTGGGCACGGAGGGATGTACTTATATTAGGCGTCAACGATCTGGAAGTAGATAACCAGGACAATATATTCGTGATGTGCAGGCCAGGAGGAAACATGACCAGGCTGCACAAGCTGGATCCAAACGGCCGCACCTTGTGGTTTCGTAACGTAAACGAGAATGATGTCCAGTGTGTCTCACCGGATGATATGGGCAATGCCGTCATTTATGGCTCCTTCGAAAACGCGTTAGCGCTTGACAACATCACCTTATACAGTGCCACCCATAGCTCGACGTATGTGAATTACAATGTGTTCATTGCCAAACTTGGCGATGGACTGAAGTCCGATTTTGTTTACAAGTATGCGTGCGCCGATACACCCATGTACTTCACAAGTTTGTCAACGGAGGCTGACGGGCATCCGATTGTCAGTTGGTCATGGTCATTTGGGGATGGAGGCTTTAGCAATCAGGAGCATCCAAATCACACGTACGTCGCATCTGGTCCATTCACGGTCTTCCTCACCGTACTCGATGATTTGAATAATTCAAGAACCTCCGGGAAAGTAGTCAACGTAGGCACCGCAAACCCTGCTCCCGTCATCGTTTCTAACAATCCAACTCCTTGTGAGGGTTCCGAAGTCGAACTTTCAGTAAATGCTCCCTACAGGACGTATCTGTGGAGCACAGGTGAAACAACTCCGTCCATTACCGTTTCTTCAAATGGATCTTATACCATTAGTGCTTTAGCTACTAACTATTGTCAAACACCCACCTCGGCTGCAAAGGCTGTAACTTTCTCAGTCAGACCCCCTCCCGCAACCATTGCGCCCACCTACGCGGAGACTTGTGATGATACACCCATCACCCTGGCAGTCCAGGGAACCTTCGGCAGTTACCTGTGGAACAACGGAATGACTTCACAAGAGATCAGTGTGAATGCGACAGGGTACCGAACTGTCAGGGTTGGGAGTCAGCCGGATTGCCTCGGCGATCCTTCCGATCCTGTCTTTGTAGAGTTTCTATCCGCTCCTGACGCTACCATTACGGTTAGCGGCACTACCATGCAGGCCAATGAAGGTGATTCGTACAAGTGGTTCAGGTCAGGTGTCTTGATTTCAGAAACCAGCCAGGAAATCGATGTTACTGTTCAAGGCAACTACAAAGTGGAGGTGACCTATGCCAATGGATGTACCTCCATTTCCCCAGAGATACCTTTCCTGGTAAATGGTTTACTGCAAAATCGTGAACTGATCCAGGCATGGCCCGTTCCAGTCAAGGACAGGATCTACCTCTCACCGGTTCCTGTAGGCACATCTGTCTCAGCCACTGACGTCACTGGCCGTATCTTACTTTCGGGATTTTATTCAGCAGCAGGCATCGATGCAAGTTCCCTGCCAACCGGCGTTTATATTCTGACTGTTGAGGGTGCTGGCGTATCGGAACGCATCCGCATCGTGAAGTACTGATTGTTCTCTTTCGGAACCTCTTGTTTTCGCATTCCGTTCAACAGAAATCCTGTACCTTCATCCCATTCTGTCTGTGAAAAAGGTATCTACTGTCCTACTGCTTGTATTCGCTGTCGCATTTCAAGCGACCGCACAAATCGAACTCAACAACAAGGCCCAGGAACTATACGAGAAGGGCGAAAAAGCCCTCGCCAACAAGGAATACTTCAAAGCCCAGGCCCACTATACCGAATGCCTGCGCATCAACCCCCGCTACGCAGAAGCCTATCGCTCCAGAGCCATAGCACGGGAATATCTTGGTGAATACGCCAAGGCCCTCACCGACTTCAACATCTACGTGGACCTTCGGCCCGAAGACGCTGAAGCGCTATTCAACCGCGCTGTCTTGCGTTTCGAAGCAAAGCAACATCACCTCGCCCGGCAGGACTTTCTCAACCTCCTTGCCATGCCCGCCGGCAATACCAACACGGTCTACTACAGTCAGGAGAAATACGGCAACAGCGACTCCAAAATCCATACCGCCCAGACAGGCATGAAAGACCACGTCTGTAATTTCCTTGGCCAGATCGAAACACACTTCAAACGACACGCCATCGCTATCCAGTGGCTCGACACAGCCATCTCCATCGACCCGACCAATGCTGTCTACTATGTCAATCGCGGAATCGCCCACGCCGAACGTGGTGATAAGATCAAAGCCACGGCCGACTATGAACAGGCATTGAAACTGGATCCCTCCAACAGCCTCGCATTGCACAACCTGTCAGCCATGAAATCACTTTCAGGTGAAACAGCCGATGCAGAGAGACTCCTTACGGAATCCATCGAGAAGAACAGCAAGCTGCCCTACCCCAGAGCAGAAAGGGCATATCAACGCATGCAGAAGGGAGATCTCAAAGGCGCGCTCGAAGACTACGACGAGGTGGTAAAACTGGAACCGAAGGAAGAAGAGAATTATCTCAACCGTGGTCTTGTAAAAGAGAAGCTCAAAGATCTCCAGGGAGCCCTAGCTGATTTCTCCCAGGCGATCAAACTTAACGAAGAGAACCCTCGAGCCTGGGTGTGTCGCGGAAACGTTGTATCCAAAATGTCGAACTGGAAAGAAGCCATCGAAGATTATACCGTCGCTCTTTCCCTCGACAAAACCTATGGTATGGCCCACTACAACAGAGGTATCTGCTACCAGAACCTTGGCAAACACACTGAAGCATGCACGGATCTGAAGGCAGCCCTCAAACTTGGCGTGACACAAGCGGAGAAGGTGATCGCCAAGCTTTGTAAATAGGCCTTTGGCTATTAGCAGCTCTCAATGACCCAGACACCCAGACACTCAGACACCCAGACACTTCCTCAACTCATCACCACATCAGCTAATCAGCTAATCAACTCATCATCTGTCTGGTCTCAGTCTTACAAAAACCGGCTCTCTAAACATCTTGTCTCGTGTGATTTGTGCGTAGCTGATCTCGGCGACAAGCGTTGGCTCAATCCACACGGTCACCTTCTCATCGACGATGGCACCGCCTTCCAGCTTAGGTTGTTTTACTTTCTTCAACTTCTTGATTTCAGACAGCACCTGTTTCATCATGGCATCGTCGAAGCCAGAACCTACTTTGCCCCGGTATTGAAGCTTGCCACTGATCTCTTCCACAATCTGTAGTGATCCAAAGGTACTCTCCCTGTTGCCTTTGCCCGGTGTATATCCGACGATGCGGCAGTCAACGGTATTGCGCACCTTCACTTTGACCCAGACATCACTGCGCCTTCCAGGCAGGTACTTGCCGTCCTTGCGC
>JAEUUD010000153.1:5723-6064 GCA_016787625.1 Cyclobacteriaceae bacterium | reverse complement strand
CATCCCATCCCTTCGCGTTCGCTTCGCTTACGCCGGGAATGTGGTTTCTTTAAGAATCAGGATTACCTGCGGGGATCCCGATCGAGGGATTGCTTCATCCCATCCCTTCGCGCTCGCTTCGCTTACGCCGGGAATGAGGTTTCATTAAGAAGCAGGATTACCTGCGGTGATCCCGATCGAGGGATAGCTTCATCCCATCCCTTCGCGTTCGCTTCGCTCACTTCCGGATGCCAACTTCATCGCTTATGCCAATGAGACATTGTCAACGCGCTGAAGTTGGCATCCGCCGCCTACGGCGGGCGAAGGGATGGGATGGCGGAGAGGGCGGGATTCGAACCCGC
>JAEUUD010000153.1:0-5713 GCA_016787625.1 Cyclobacteriaceae bacterium | reverse complement strand
CAGGTATACACACTTTCCAGGCGTGCTCCTTCAACCACTCGGACACCTCTCCAGAAAAGGCCACAAAGAAATAGAGAAATTCGACCTAAACCAACTAGGCCATCATGGTAATCTCACCGGCCAATGGCTGACCTATCAACACTCTGGTCTTGTCGACCCCATACTCCCCAAGAAGGAGCATCAGTTTGGTCACGGCCGCTTCAATCGTCAAGTCTCCTCCGCTGATAACCCCAATCTCGAGCAAGCTCCGGCTGGTCTCATACTTACCCTGAACAACCATTCCTCCGGGACACTGCGAAACATTCAATACAAGCAGGCCCCGACCAATGGCCTCTTTCAGCACGCGAATAAACCAATCGGCTGTTGGCGCATTACCAGCCCCAAAGGTTTCTATAATCAGGGCTTTGATACCCGGCTGTCCAACAATGGATTCAACAGCAGCCTCAGTGATACCGGGAAAAAGTTTAAGTATCGCCACAGACTGATCGAATTTCTGGAGCAATGACAAGGGACCGGTACCCGCCTTCTGAATGGCTCGCTCATTATAATCTATCGTCACCCCGGCCTTGGCGAGATGCGGGTAGTTCTCCGATTGAAAGGCATCAAAGTGCATGCTCTCGACCTTTCTTGCCCTCGAACCACGAATCAATTCATAATCAAAGTAAATGCAGACTTCCGGAACACGGGGCCTACCATCCTTGAAGGAGCTGGCTATCTCAAGGGCTGTGATCAGGTTCTCGCGGGCATCCGACCTGGACTCACTGATGGGCAACTGAGCCCCGGTGAACACAACAGGTTTTGATAAGTTTTGCAGCATAAAGCTGAGGGCTGATGCCGTATACGCCATCGTGTCGGTGCCATGAAGGACAACAAAACCATCCTGAGACTGGTGGTGCTCCTGAATCAATAACCCAATGGCTTGCCAATGACGGGGTTCCATGTCAGACGAGTCGATGGGATGCTCAAATGAAATGACGGTGATTTGTAAGAACAGATTGCGCAACGTGGGCAGGTGCTCCAGGATGAGGGCAAAGTCAAAGGGAAGGAGTATCCCTTTCGCATCACGTACCATCCCAAAGGTTCCTCCCGTGTAGATGATCATCACCTTTGCCCGAGGCTTCGCCGGCAAGGCAGTATCGATCGTCAGGGTCTTATACTTCATACAACTGAAATCTACGGGTTTGCAGTTTGATCACGAAATAGCTTCAGTGCATTCCCTGTCGTCTGGTCCATAAGCTGTTCCATCGGGATACCTAGAATATCAGCAACACGCTGGGCAATCAGCAGCATATAGTGTGGCTCATTGCGCTTCCCTCGATGAGGCACGGGTGCGAGATATGGACTGTCTGTTTCCAAAACAATTCGCTCTGGCAAGACATGAGGAAGTACCTTATCGACCCCGCCATTCTTGAAAGTCGCCACTCCCCCAATGCCCAGATAAAATCCCATATCCGTGATCTGCTTTGCCTGGTCGGCCGTTCCTGTAAAGCAATGAAAAACGCCTGTGAGCTCTTTGGTGGTGAGGGGTGCCAGCAATGCAATCGTTTCATCGATGGATTCACGGGAATGAATAACCAGCGGCAGCTTGTGCTTTTTGGCCCAGTTCACCTGAATCACAAACGCCTCCTGCTGCTGTGGCCAGAACGTCTTATCCCAATACAGATCAGTACCCATCTCGCCCAGGGCGGTGAATTTCCGTTTGCTGAGCCAGCTCTCTACTATATAGAGCTCTTTCTCAAAATCCTGTTTCACGGAACAGGGATGAAGTCCCATCATGGGCAGACACTGATCCGGGTACTTCAACTCCAGCTCCATCATCCCATCGATCGACGTGTGATTGATGTTGGGCATCAATATCCTCCCAACCCCTGCTTCAAAAGCGCGCCTAAGCATGTCCGACCGATCGGCATCAAATTCCTTTGAATACACATGAGCATGGGTATCAATCCAGGCTTTCATGGCATCACATATTTGAAAAAAACAATGAGTCCAAGAACCATCGAGCAAATGGCGGCGGCCAATACCCCGCCAGCAGCAATATCCTTTACTTTACCTGCTAACGGGTTTTGTTTTGGTTCAACGAGATCCACCATCTGTTCAATCGCTGTGTTCATCAGTTCGGCAACCCATACCAGGCCAATCGCAAACACAACGATACACCATTCAATAGGAGGAATGGCAAAATAGATTCCGGCCACAACAACAAGCGAAGTCATGGCGAGGTGAATTTTCAGGTTGCGCTGCTCTCCCACCGCCATGCGAATGCCTTTGAGTGCAAAAGCAAAACTGTTGACAAGCTTATTCATGATCAGAGGTTTTCAATTTGCTCTTCCAGTAATCCGTCTTCGTTCGAAAGAACCCCGAGTCCTTTGAACGATGTGGCTTCCTTCATGGCTGTATCAAGTACAAAGTTCTTCTGATCCATACAATATGCAACACCATGTTCATGAAGCACTTTGCCAAAATATTCCTGTTCAGGTTGGCAAGGTGTTGGCACAAACACGGCTTTCTTTTTTAGTGTGATCAGATCCATGATGGTGCTGTATCCGCTGCGTGACAGAATAACATCGGATTGACTCATCGCATGCTGCATTTCGACTGCCGACAAATGGTTGACTATTTCAATGAGGCCTGACTTTTCTTCTCGACGCGTTCCTGGCTGGCCTGTTACCACCAGGGCTGACCTCCCCGATCTTTTCAATTGTTCCAAGACCACGTGCTCAAATGATGATCGCTGCGGCTCAGGTCCTGACACAACAGCCATGACGTCGTACCTTTTCTCCCTTTCACCATGGTAGCTAAATCGTGAAAGCCAGCCAACGTAGGTGAACGGTACCCGTCCTGTCAAAAGATGTCCGCACAAGCTTGTCGCAGGAGAATCAGGTACCCACACTTCATTAAACCACCTCGTTGCCGTCACAAGTTCACTGTTGATCCAGGGATTGAAAATGGACCAACCACCTTTGATATGAAGACGGAGTTGATGGGTAAGGAAGATGGATTTTGCACGGGTGGAGTGACATCCGTACCGATTGTCAGAAATCACAACATCCACTGATCGTTCAGCAACAAGAGAACCGACAAGGTCATTTTCCTTCTTTATCGTCCTCAGGAATTTAGGCATTTGCATGACCAGCGATCCTATGGGCGAACCAGCACGGCTGTAGTGAGGATTATACGCCGGAAGTTCAACGTAGTCCAATTGAGGAAACTCCAATTTCAACAGTATTCCGGCGTCGCCTGATGAAGCCAGTGTAACTTCATGCCCAAATTTCTCTAGTGTGCGGATGATGGGGATACACCGTGTAGCGTGGCCGAGGCCCCAGTCAAGGGCGCAAATGAGAACCCGCTTCAAGGGATTGATTTGAATGTAAAGCCAAGTCCTCCAAAGTGGTCGAGGTACCTGGGCAGAACGTATGACATATTCTTCTCTGCCTTGATACTGTCGTGGAAAACCACGATCGACCCGGGACGTGTGGCACGGATGGACTCACGCAGGGATGTTTCTCCAGACAGATTTTTTGCATAGTCATTGGTCAGCACATCCCACATGACGATGCGGTACCGGCGGAGTGCTTCAATCTGTGTCTTCCGGATTCTTCCGTAAGGAGGACGGAACAATTCTTTTGGGCCGTTGCCGGAGCTACCGATTGCCTCCTGACACAGATCGGTATTGGCAACGTACGCTTCATCGTTCGTCTTCCATCCGCTCAGGTGATTGAATGTATGGTTTCCGATTCCATGGCCATTCGATACCACCTGTCGAAAGACGGAAGGGTTCTTTCGGATATTGTCGCCGATGCAAAAGAAAGTCGCCTTTGCTCCGGCTCCTGACAATTGTTCAAGAACAAACTCCGTGGGTCCCGGAACCGGGCCATCATCGAAGGTGAGGAAGATCTGTTTCTCAGTGACGGGAATTCGCCACAAGAGGCCAGGATAAAGCCATGGCAGGAAAAACGGTGGCCGAAAGAAGTACCCAGGCGTCACAGCAGTGTCGGTGATTTATTGACAAAAATAGGGATGAACTAGCTGACTCTGCAGCTGAGCATGGTGATGTCGTCGCGATAGCTGTTTTTGCCCTTGAAACCATCAAGCCTGACGATAATATCCTGGTGAATGGTCTTCAGCTCCTTTTGGTTGTTCTCGGTGAAATAATCGATCAATGCCTGCTGACCATATTCTTCTCCCTTCTCGTTGAGTGTCTCAGTAAGGCCATCGGTATAACAAAAGAGCAGGAAGTCGTCGAGATCCGTGATGAATCCTTCCTTCAGAAATGGCAAGGGGTGCATGGCGCCCAGTACAGTGCTTCCATCTTCCAGGAGACGAACGCCGTGCTTCTTATCGTAGAGCAACGGTGGATTGTGCCCGGAATTGACATACACCAGTGTCTTGAGATTGATGTCGTAGATGGCCGCAAAAAATGTAATGAACTTCTCACCTTTGGCATTTTCCAATACCTGGTAGTTAAGCGCCTCAACGATCTCCGTCAGGTTGGGCATTTGTCTCAGCAGCGTACGCAACGATGCCTGAAAATTGGACATCATCAACGCAGCAGGAATTCCTTTCCCGCTCACATCGGCAACACATAGAAGGAATTGATTCTTATTGATAGGAATAAAATCATAGTAGTCGCCGCCTACGAGGTCATGCGGCAGGTAGCTCGCTTCCAGTTTCAGTCTTTCAGTGTTGGGGAGTTTCTCCGGGAAAAGAAATTGTTGCACGTCACTCGCGATCTCAAGCTCTTTGCGGAAAGCTTCCTGCTCCAATTGCTTGCGTGCGAGCTTTTTGTTCTCAATGGCAACAATGATGATGTTGCTGAGTGCCTGAATAAACCTGACGGCGTCCTGCGGGTTGTCATCAAGGCCACCTACAAAAACGACGGCGAGGGTTGTATTTTCATGGGCCACAGGGATGAGCATGTCGAACTCATGGAATTCACATTCCTGTTCGAAGTCTGTCATCTTGTGGGGCTGCCTGGTCAGGTGAAAGCGGTCGTCAAGCTGGAGCTTGGAAAAATTGTTCTTCGTACCAAAGTTCACCTGGCAATTCCACTGCTCGTCAAAGACATACAGTGCCAACTTCTTGATGTTGAGGTTAGACCGCAGGGTGAAGTGGAATATCTTATATAGAGAGGCTTCAGGAACATTGCTGTTAATGGCCTGTGTAATTTCAAGCAACGCATTCAGTTCCAGCTCTTTGCGGTCGAGTCGCTTCCTTATTTCCTGATCGGCCATGTTCCTCAGTAGAACGGTAAAATTAGAAGAAAATTACCCTTACCCCTGACTCTGTCCGCTATAATTTCTTCCCTTCCAGGTATAGTCTGTGAACAAAGAAAAAATGCCGACGGATACAACATAGAACGGGTAAAGCAGCTGCCAGGCGATGAACGTGACAACATTGAATTCGCGGTCAAGAAATCGGCCAACCCAAAAGATAAATACACCTTCAAGGAACATTTTAGCTGAAAGCACCGCCAGTGAAATACCAGGAAGCTTATTCCATAGCACAAGCAGCGCAATGAAAGACACATGTGCCAGAACGACAAATACCGCCAGCAATTTTGCCGCGCCATCGGAGTTCTGCTTCCATTTGCCTGCCCACCGAAGGCGCTGATGGATGAGTTCTTTCATGGTGTCCAATGTCGCCGAACTGATCACTGCTTCGTAGTAATTGAGAAACCTGATACCTGCAGGATAGCGCTGCAAAATTTTTC
>JAEUUD010000152.1 GCA_016787625.1 Cyclobacteriaceae bacterium | reverse complement strand
GAAGCACCTCATCGATGTGGGAACGGCTCATGTGGAGCGGGTGATCCTGGAGCAGTTCATCAAGCAGATCAACAACACCAAGGACGCCGGCTGCAAGGCAGCGTTGACGAAACTCTGCCAGCTTTTCGCCTTGTCGCAGATAGAGAAGAACAGGGGTTGGTACCTGGAGAGCGGCTACATGGAGGCGGGCAAGACGAAGGCCATTCGCAAACTCGTGAGCCAATTATGCTGGGATATCCGGCAAGAGGCCGTGCCGCTGGTTGACGCTTTCAAAATTCCGGAGGTCTGCCTGTCGGCGCCGATAGCCAGAAGATGATTTGCTGATGAGATGATTAGCTGATTCGGTGATTAGCTGATTTGTTGATGAGATGATTAGCTAATTCGGTGATTAGCTGATGTGCGATGAGATGATTCGGTTTATGGAGCTGCGGAACACCAACAATGGAAAGATTTATTACTTCGGCCGACCGAAGAACAGCACATAGCCATCTGCATCTGCTATTTCAAAACCCCTGAGGTTGTCGTCATTGTCTTGCAGGGGCTTGCGAAATGCAACTCGATTGGATCGGTATTCGTCAAACAATTTGTCCGGTTCCGAAGTGGCAACATAGGCATCCCACGAGGCCCACTCGTGACGTGAGGGGTTTGGCATTGGTTTAACCTCCGGAGCAATGGCCTTGAGCATGATGGAGACATTGTCACGGCCTACGATGGCCCAAAACGGATCACCATCAGGGCCCGAGTACTTCACTTCAAAGCCAAGTTTATCAACATAGAATGAAACCGATCGCTGGAGGTTCTCAACGATAAAGAACGGCCAGATGTGCGAGAGATTGGACAAGTAAAGTTTAGTTAACCGTTAAGGTTCCAAGCAAATAGGCGTTATCTCCTTTCTTGAAGTGAAAGACGTAGTCGCCGATTTCGGTAGGTGTAAACTCATACGCTGTTGACCGTATCGGGACATCCTGGGTGCAGAAAGCATCGACCGGGTAGTTGGCATAGAAAGTCACGTAAATATCCTTCCCGGTGACGACGGTCTCATGCCTGGCATATTGCCCGCAGCCATTATATACAGCATGGTTGACGATGAATGTCAGTTTCTGATTGACGGCAGTCTGCGCTGGCAACTCAGTATCGGTGATGGAAGACATTTTCTCAGTATACTTCTGGTTGGGAGGCGTTGGTGCCGCAGCCGGAGGATTGTCATCCTTGCAGGAGATCAGGGCAATGGCTAAAAAAAGGATGGTCTGCAGTCGGTGTTTCATGGCTTTGCTATTTTAGGATGAGGACCATGATCAGGTACTTGTTGATGACGAAACTACAAAATACGCTGATGATCCCTATCCCATTGATAACGGTAGTTTTTCGCTAATCTGTATATCAGAGCGCAGATATTGCTTCTAAAAGCGGAACCGTCAGATGATTTGCTGATGAGGTGATGTGATGATTCGATGATGGCGGAAGAACACCAACAATGGAGGAGAACGCCTCCGAAAAAAATAAATCTCAACTGATCCGGAGTCTCTTCAGTGCGATCGTACTCAATGCAGCGTATGCCGTGCCGAAAGCCATGCATACCAGGGTGTAGGCAAGCCCCCTGACGGCTGGGTTTAGTTTGGTTACGGTCATTGAATCGACAAGGTCTCCTTTAGACAATTCAGCGCTATTGGAAGCCAGCTCCTGTTCATAGTACTGGACGATCCTGGAAGAAAGATCTGGAACAATATAATGGTTAAGGATCACAATGTAGAGTGTGTACAACGCTCCACTCAGGAGCCCTGCAAAGATGCCAATCTTTATTGTTTGACTTAATGAAAAAGAAAGAGCATCAATTTTTCTGAATCGGTACACCGCGAAAAATATAGACACGGCAAATATTATCCAGTACACCAAGCTCAGTGTGTGGTCGTTTCGAAGGATCATACCTGTCTTATATCGCAGGATGCCAATGCTGATCACCACCATGCCCAGCGCGGTGCCAAGCGCCAGGCCAATTTTAACTGGGAGATTTTTGTCTTGCGTCACCAAATGATTGTTTCCCGTTAGACGCGAGTCGGGGTTGACTCGTTACAGAAACATGTGCCAGTTCGAAGGAGGGTCGAAATCCGCCACTACGGATGGCAAGACAGACAACTCCGCGCGGTCACATTTGGTGGCAAACACAAACGAAGTCAGTTGTTTATTCTATCAGCGAATCACCGGCATTGCGCATAAACCATGTTAGCGGCAGTTTTTCAACTCTCGTTCTAAGACTTGCTTCTCAAACTGTAATTGTTTTGAAATTTGCTTTTGACGATTTGCTTCGTCCGCATCTCTGGCCGCAGCGTTTTGTTGAACGTATCCATACGCCCATAATGCTCCAATCATCAAGGTCTGTGCGCCCAGAATTGTAATAAGCTTTCTGTTCATAAGTTGAGGTTTCATTATGAATCTGTCATATAGCAAGATTGTTCCTGCCAAATAGAATGTCATGTTGCCGATCAGTGCTAACAAGAAACCGTCACGTTCAGGAAAGGAGGTTATTGTAAATGGATATGCCACCAATAGCATTACTACTAAGAACTTGCTGTAGTCAAACAAAGTTTTCTCAGGCCTAGAAATAAACCTTAGCGTATAGAATACAAGTAGTCCAATTGCGGAGACTCCCCAGATCAATCGACCAACTAGTGGAGTTGGGAAATATGAGAAAACTGTTGGTGTAAAGATGAGACCGAGAGCAAACACAAATATCAGGTACTTGAACCTCCTGTGGGGGTTCAAAAACAGGAACAGGGATCCTGCAAGAAACCCTATTATCAAACTGATTATATCGAAGAACATTTCCAATAGAAAATTGCCGCTAACGTTCGTATATCGGAGACAAAGCCTCCTACCACCTACGACGAAGATAGCAAAAACACATCAAGGTCGGAATGCTCAGGCCAGGCGCCTGATCTCTTCCCCGTAGTCGGCCTGGAGATCTTCAGGAAGGGATGCGTGAAGCTTGCTGATCAACTTCACCTGGCCTGCATAGATGTTGGCCATCACCGGGCTCTTCTGAAATTCAACACCGGAGTCTCGCAGGCTTCTGCAGAACTGAAGACGCAGTGCCAGTTCCGTCTGCGGCACACCGGAATACTTGGAAAACCGGTTAACCTGCCGCAGGATCTTACGCACACTTTTCTTGTAGTAGTAAAGGTTGGTATTCGTCAGCGCTTTGAAGGCGTCATCAACCTCCCTCCGGCCGCCGGTCACATAGGCTTCTTCATCCGATGCCTCGTACAACAGGTACGTTAATAACTCCTTGTTTTCGACCTTGTACTTCGCCAGGCGCAGCGCCACCTCCCTCAACCGGTCGGCCCCGAGTTCTGCCAACTCCCGTTTGATTTCATTGATGGTCGCGGACTTCATTGGGATAATTTGAAAATTAGGCAATTTGAAGATTTGAAAATGCCTCAGCAAGTGACAACGTCTAATTCCTGTGAAGGAAGCGTTCCTCTGTGGTTAAAATGTATAAAGCTTTAACCGCAAAGGCGCTAAGACGCAAAGGTCACGCAAAGAAACTCAAGGCCTAAGACACCAAGACACTCAGACACCCCGACACCAAGACACCCCGACACCCAGACACCCAGACACCCGACACCCAGACACCCAGACACCCAGACACCCAGACACTTCCTATCCCCACCACGGCCTACCCACTACAAGCTGGTCCAGCAGCATTCGCTGACCGATGCGGGGAGTGGCGATAGGCATCTTCAACTCGGTAGCCTTTGCGTAAGCCCTCACAATGGGATCGCTCCACGCGTGGTTGGCGAGTTTGAACTTGCCCCAGTGAACAGCCATCATGGTTGACGTTTTTAAATCTACAGCTGCCTGCACGGTCTCCTCCGGCATCATGTGAATGTTGGGCCACTGAGCATCGTATTGTCCGCATTCAAGAATAGCGAAGTCAAAACCGCCTGCGTGGCTTCCGATCTTTGCGAATGAACCGTCGTAGCCGGAGTCTCCTCCGACGAAGACCTTCTTGCCGCCACCCTTAAGAATGAAAGATGACCAGAGCGACTGTCCCCGTGTAAACACCCTTCCGGAAAAATGGCGCGCCGGTGTCGCCGTCAATTCAATGCCGGGAAGGACCTGCGCACTTTCCCACCAGTCGAACTCACGAATCTTTGCCGGGTCAACGCCCCAGGATTCCAGGTGCGCACCCACGCCAAGCGACACGGCAAATGCTTTGGCCCGCCTGCCCAGTTTCAGCATGACGCCGTGATCAAGGTGATCATAGTGGTCGTGGGTAAGGATGACAAGGTCCGGATCGGGCAAATCGTCAATGGTGTAAGTCTCGGTGAAGGGAAAGGCCTTCGAACCCATCGACTGAAACGGTGATGCGCGCTGACTGAAGACGGGGTCGATGAGGATGAACTTGCCGTTCAGGGTGAGCAAATAGGACGAATGACCGAACCACGTGATGGATGGAACTTCGGGAGAAATGGTTTTCAGGTTTTCCTTTACGGTCACCAGCGCCTGCGGAGGTTCCTGGTTGGGTTGCTTTCCGAAGAGGAACTGCCTCATCATCTTGGGATAAGAAGCGCCCTCGGCAAGCATCTGCGTGGGATAAATATTTTGAAAGGAGCCGTCCCGGTAATTCGGTGATGCTTGAATCCTCGAAAGTCTCTTTCCTGAAGGAAGCTGTCCAAAACTTTTGATCATACTCATATACTTCCTCGGGACGTAATACCCTCAACTTTATTGCATCTCCAGCCAATTTTCAAATTATCAAATTTTCAAATCGGCTCCACCACATCAGCAAATCATCAAATCAGCTAATCATCACATCAGCTCCGCCAACTCCATCCACCGGGCGCTTTTGGCGTCGACCTGATCGGTGAGTTCCTTGATCCTGGAAGCAATCTTCATGAGTTCCTCATGACCCAGGTTGGCCGCATTCATATCCTCTACCAGGCCAGCCTTCTCCTTTTCAAGCGACGCGATCTCCTGTTCCAACTGTTCATACTCCCGCTTGTGTTTGCCTGAACCTTTCTTCGTTTCTGTTTTCACAGCGGCCTTCTCCTGTTTTACAGGCTCTGGTTCTGGTTCACTTCCCACATCATCCAATGAATCCCGATAGTCGGTATAGTTGCCGTTGAACAATCTGATTTCTCCATTGCCTTCAAAGACAAACAGTTGATCCACCAGGTGATCCATGAAATAACGGTCGTGCGACACCAGCAATAAGCATCCGGTGAATTTCTCCAGGAAATCTTCGAGCACATTGAGGGTGTCGATGTCAAAGTCGTTGGTAGGCTCGTCGAGAACAAGGAAGTTGGGACTTGTCACAAGCAGCTTCAAGAGCTGCAGGCGCTTCTTCTCTCCCCCGCTGAGTTTTTCCACGTAGGTGTACTGCTTCTCGGGAGGAAAGAGAAAGTTGTCGAGGAACTTGGAGGCTGACACCTGGCTGCCGTCGGAGAGTGTGATGAACTCTGCAATCTCTTTCACCTCTTCAATGATGCGGTGATTCGGATTCAATGTCATTGAGTCCTGGGTGAAGTAACCGAATTTGGTCGTCACCCCAGGGATGACTTCTCCGCCATCTGGCTTCAACCTTCTAGTTAGAATATCCAGGAAAGTCGACTTGCCAATGCCGTTCTTTCCTACAACGCCGATGCGGTCAAACTTTTTGAAAACATACGAGAAGTCTTTGATGACGACGTTGTCGCCGTACTTCTTCGATATCTTTTCCACTTCGAGGATCTTCCCTCCCTGCCGCGATTCTTTGATATCAAGTTCGAGCCTGTCTTTGCGGAGGTCTTGTGATGCCTTCTCCTTGAGTTCATAGTAGGCATCGATCCGGTACTTGGCTTTCGTGCCTCGCGCTTTCGGCTGACGACGCATCCACTCAAGCTCTTTCTTCAGCAGGTTCTGTGCCTTGGCCACTTCGGTTTTCAGCATTTCCTCCCTGGCGGATTTCTTTTCGAGGAAGTAGGCATAGTTGCCTTTGTATCTGAAGATCTGCTTGCGGTCGATCTCGATGATCTCATTGGCCACATTGTCGAGGAAGTACCGATCGTGCGTGACCATGATGAGTGTGATCGTCGGGTTGGCCAGGTAGTGCTCGAGCCACTCGATGGCAGAAAGGTCCAGGTGGTTGGTCGG
>JAEUUD010000151.1 GCA_016787625.1 Cyclobacteriaceae bacterium | reverse complement strand
AGGATTTTGCGGATCGAGCAGGCGGAGAACCTTTGCATGTGGAAGGGCCTTCTCGGGTTGGCGTTGGTTAAGGTAGAGGAAAGCCAGGGCATAATTAATGTTGGGTGCCTGGGGATCAAGCCTGTATCCTCGAAGGAGGACATCCTCCGCCTGTTCTACCTTCCCCTGTTGCTGCAGGAGAAGGCCATAGTTATAGTATACGCCAATGTTCAGTGTTCCTAAACCCATTGCCTGGCGAAACGATTCTTCCGTCCTTTTGACATCACCCATTTCATAGTAAAGGAGAGCCAGACTATAATAAGTCCGGTCGTTTCGGGGATCGATGGCGGCAGCCTCCTGAAGGACTCGAAGCGCTTCAGCGTTTTTTCCCGTCGCATTGTATAAAGCAGAAAGATTGAACCGCGCATAGTTCATGAGGCTATCCTTTTTAAGGCCCCGGAGATAGTGAGCGATCGCATTCACCTGATCACCGCCCTGAAGCTCGTAATCAGCCAACATCACATTGCCCACAGCAAAGTCAGTTTGGTAGTGAAGGTATCTTCGGTTTTCGGCATCCGCGGAAGCGTATGCACCACGTGCCTCTGCTGGAATTGACTCCGCAGGAAGGCGATGATACAAGTCAGCTGCCGCAATGCGGACCGCCCGCGTTTTGTCCTTAAGTCCTGAGTAGGCTTTTTCCTGCCACTGTTCAGGGGGAAAATTCTCCAGCGAACGTAGCGCATGATACCGAACCATAGGTTTTGAGTCCTTCACCGCATCGACCAGGGTACCTGCCGCTATTCGTGTGACTACATTCCCCAGGTAACTGGCTGCCGTTGCCCGCACAATTTCTGGTTGTGTGGTATCACGAAGGAGCTTCACCAGGTGACCTTCACTTTTATCATTCAACAAACTGCCAGGGAGCAAATCGTCTGAAAAATGGTATACCCGGTTTTTACCGTATCGTTTTTCAATAGCCTCGGCTGCCCATTGAACTGACTTGTCTGTGTGGCAACCAGAACAGGCATTCGGTGTGGCATAAACGACAGATTGGTCAGGCCGGGGGACCCTGAAGCTATGATCCCGTCGAAGGTCATTACCCATAAATGTCTTCGCCGGCATATGGCAACTGATGCACATGGACGCCTCCGTGTTTTCAAGATGAAACGTGTGCGCTTTTGTGTTGTACTCAGGCTTGTGACAGCTCATACACTGATCATTCCCTGACAACTGCAATTTGCCGGAATGCGGATTGTGACAGCTGGAACAACGGACATTGTTATGAAACATTTTGCTTTGCGCGAATGAACCATACTCGTAATCTTCCTCCCGGATTTGACCATCAGCAAAATAGAACTCGTTGCTGATGACCTGTGGAATCATGTCGTCGAGGATCTCGCCTTGCCGGATCTGCTCCGGAGCAATGTCCGCCTTCCGGGCATGGCACGTAGCGCATGTATTCAACTGCAGTTGAGGGTTCTGTTCCTTGCCGTAATGCAGGCCCATGTTCAATATGCGCTCGCCGGCCTTATAACCTTCTGACTGAACGAACGCTACGTGCTTGCTTGCCGGACCATGGCAGCTTTCACACGTCACGTTGATTTCGTCGAAAGTGGATATGTACGAGTCGTCAGCAGATGTGTAGTTCTTTTGAAGATTGGTCGAATGGCAGGATGCACACATCGTGTTCCAGTTTTGACCCCCGCCTGTCCAGTGAAGCCAGTCTCGGTGGAAGATCTTATCGCCATGGTATTGGTGGAACCACTTTTTTTCACGCGAATCCCAACTCACACGAGTCGCCTGCATCCTGCCTCCGGGAGCAGCCACCAAATATTGTTGTAACGGAAAGAACCCAAACGTATAGAGTACCTGATAGTCATGATTCTGACCATCATTTCCCTCGGTATTAATAAAGTACTTGCCATCCTTACGAAAAAAACGGCTCTTCACACCATCTGCCGTGAAGGATCGGTCATTAAAATCTCCCAAAACGGTTGAGTCAGTAGGTTCCTGCATGGCCCTGAAATGATCAGACAACTGCCAATCTGCATAGGGCTTGGCGTGGCATGACTTGCAGCTTACCGATCCGACAAATGCAGCCGGTGTTGAAACTGATTTAGGCTCCTCCTTTGATTTCGGTGAACAGCTCTCCACAAGCACAAGAGCATACAACACAAGGAGTACTCCGACAAGGACCGTGGTTTGTCTCGACATAACAATCAAAAATACACTATTTGCAAGGTTGCGCAGTCTCTATATAACACCATGGACTAAGAACCGCTCTTTGAAATCACATAAATGAAGACCTCATTGCCATGATACGTTGTCTCCCTGGAGATCGTCATGCCATTTTTCTCAGCCACCCTTCGTGACTCGATGTTGTCAACCTGAATGATCGATATGATTGATTCACACCATGCATGATTGAATGCGTGGTCAATACAAGCCCGGGATGCTTCGGTAGCATAGCCTTTACCCCAATGATCGGGCATGATGGAGTATCCCACTTCAACCACCTCCGACTGATCCACTTCCTGGATCAACAGCCCGCACCACCCGACAAGGGCATGTGATTCCTTATCGATCAATGCCAGGGCACCACCCTTCCCATTTTCATAACGCCATCGTTGTCGGTTCATCCATGCATCGCAGAGCGCTTCAGGAGATTGCCCTTCCGTTTTCCAATAGCGGTGTGACAACGGGTGCTGAAAAAAAGGTAAGCAGCGGTCATAATCATCCGGGGTCACTTTGCGGAAGCGAAGACGACTGGTTTCCAAACCATCCAATAAATAGGGTTGAGTCAACTCCTGGCTTTTTCTCGAGGTCAAATGTCCAACATTGCAAGGGAAAGGCAAACTCAATAGCCCCTCTGTTGCAAAACCCGTTCATTACCACTACATTCAATTAAACCAAAACCTTAAAAAACTATGGAAGAATTTCACGTCAACATCATGGCTGTGGTGGTTGCCACCGTAGCCAACTTTTTTCTCGGATATGTATGGTACACAGTGATCTTCGGAAAAGCCTGGGCTATTGAAATGAAAATCGATATGTCGGGACCAAAGCCGTCTGGCGGCGACATGGCCAAGGGCATGATCTTCATGGTAATCGGCAACTTCCTGATGGCCTATGTTTTTGCCAGCAACTCCATGGCGTGGAGTTTCGTCCCAGGTGTCAAGGAAATGGGAGCAGCAGGCAATATTCTGAATGCCACGGTGTTTACCTGGCTTGGATTCTACCTGCCCGGTGATCTGAGTCGCGTGGGTTGGGAGAAGCATTCATGGAAGCTTTTCGGCATCAACACAGGTTATCATCTCGTGATGCTGCTTCTGGCCGCAGTCATTATCTACTATATGTAATCATAACAACTCTGACGAAAGCACCACGGGATTCTCGTGGTGCTTTTTTATTTCCAGGTCATGCGGACACGACGGTCCGGTTGATATTGTCGAGCGTAACCATTCGGGTAACTCGCCCATCTTCCACCGTCACAATGACTTCCTTCTCAAATCGTGAGTCATAGCCATTGTCCTCAAATCGAATCATTTGTCCTGCGGGGACGCGCAGTCGTCCGGAATACCACGTGGCCATCACCGGTGTTCGTCCCGAGAAAAGCTTTTTGAGGGTGTAAGGAGCCTTTACCCTTTGGAGCAGAAAGTTCCTCTTGCGAATGGTACCCTTGATGTCACGAAGCAGAAGCCGGTCGTCGGAAATCTCCCAGGTGGCAACGTAACCACGAACGCAATCTGGTGAAGGAATAAGCGGCGGTCGTTTTCGATTCGTTATGGTCCAATAGTCTTCCAGTGGATTGGAGTAGAGGCTCATCGCTTCTCCATTAAGGAAAATGATGTCCGGGATTTGGGCAATCATAATATTGATGAACGATTGCCATGAATACTGGGCTTTGAGCCCGTTTAGTGCTTAAAATGCACCTTGTCCGGCGAATGGTCTATATGGGGGTTAAGCCGCTCCTTCACCGGTGTGAACAGGGGTTAGCTTTTTCGGCTGAAGAAAGCTCTCGGCCTACCAGCCTCCACCCAGTGCTTTGTACAGCCGCGCAGTGGCGATCAGCTGGTTCTGCAATGCGATGGATCTTGCGTACTCTGAATCAAGGTACTGCCGTTCGGCATCCAACACCTGCAGGAAGGAGGCGTATCCATTATCATAGAGTGCCCTGGACAAAGTGAGTGACTTTTGTGCCGCATTGGCCTGCGCTTGCCGGGAGGTAAACTCATTGCGGAACGTCCGGATTTCAGCCAGTGAGTTTTCTACTTCAGCAAATGCGGTGATGATGGTGAGCTCGTACTGATAGCCGACCTGCATGCTCCTCGCCCGCTCCGCCTCTACCCTCCTCTTATTCTGGCCAAAGCGGAATGCAGGACCAGCCAGCTGACCAGTAATTGATCCAAGTACCGCCTCAGGTTTGAACATGGTCGATAATTCCGGACTTGCCACGCCCAAAAATCCTGTGAGACTTAGTGTCGGAAACTTCATGGCAACCGCGATTCCTACGCGTTCGGTCTGAGCGATGAGCTGTTGTTCTGCGGACCGGATATCCGGCCGTCGTTCGAGCAAAGCCGAAGGCAGCCCGCTTGGAATGTCAGGCGGAAGTTGCTGTGCGTCATTCAACTGACCTCTGGGGATGGGTGCGTATGGCCGTCCAAGCAGCACATTGATGGCATTCTCTGTTGCGATAATTTCCCTTTCGAGGGCGTAGAGTTGAGCCTCTGATGACACGGCGATTTGCTCTGCCTGCAACTTATCCAACTCGGATGCCTGACCTTTCTCGAAACGCAGCGAGATGATCTTGAAGTATTCCATTCGCGTCGCGTTGGTACGTCGTGTGGTTGTCAACCGGTCATCCAAACCACGCAATTGAAAGTACAGTTCAGCAATTTGTGAAACGAGGCTGATGTACATCGACTTTCTGTCTTCCTCCGTAGCGATAAGGTCAGCCATGGCGGCACGGTTTGCATGACGCAGCTTGCCCCACAAGTCGATCTCCCACGAGACATTACCCAGCGCCGACAGCGAATTGTTTGGGAATGCCACGCCCGCCTGGTTGGAGATATCCCTGAAATCCGTTGCCCTGGCCCTGCCGGAGTAGTCGATAAATGGCAGCATGTTGGTTTTGTTGAAGCCAAGGATGGCTCTTGCTTCGTCCACGCGTGAAATGGCGGTCTTAAGTTCCAGGTTTTTGTCAACGCCGGTACGGATCAGCGATTGTAGCACCGTGTCCTTGTAAACCTGCCACCACTTCATATTGGTGATCGAATCAACGCGGACAGCACTTTGGGTGTATCCTTCAGGCTTCCCTGTTTCAGGGCGCTTGTATTTCGGGCCAACAGCACATCCGGTGACAATGATTAGCAGTGAAAACAGAATCCTTTTCATATCAATGTGCCGGTTGTGATGGTGCAACAGATCCTGAATCTTTCTTCTTTCCGCCAATGCTTTCAATAAAGATATACAGGGCAGGTACGATGATGACACCGATGATGGTGGCTATCAACGTGCCCATGAACACAGCCATGCCCATCACCTTGCGGGCTTCTGCGCCGGCACCTGCTGCCGTGAGGAGCGGAACGACGCCGAGCATGAATGCGAAAGATGTCATCAGGATGGGTCTCAGCCGGAGCTTTGCAGATTCCAGCGCCGCTTCCAGTAGAGGTTTCTTCTGTTCTTCGTGAAGCATCTTGGCGAACTCAACAATGAGGATGGCATTTTTTGCGGTGAGACCAATAAGCATCACGAGACCAATCTGGGCGAATACATTATTGACATAACTGGTGCTCCATAGCCCACCAAGCCATAAGCCAAGGAAGGCGCCGAACACCGCTGCGGGTACACCCAGCAAAACACTGAACGGCAATTTCCAACTCTCATACTGCGCGGCCAGGATGAGGAAGACAAAGACCAGGGCCATCAGGAACATGGTTCCACCGGTTCCCTCAGCCGCTTTTTCCTGATAGGACATGTTGCTCCAGGCGATCCCTAGCTCTTTGGGCATGGTGGCTGCCACTTCCTCCAGGGCATGCAACGCGTCTGCCGAACTGTATCCTTCCCGCGGCGCTCCGGAAATTTCCGCTGCCCGATACATATTGAAGCGATTGGTATACGATGGACCTGATATCTCCTCTACAAAAGCCAGTGTGGTCAATGGAATGATTTGCCCATCCCGGCTTCTCAC